>JAZBOM010000279.1:0-4374 GCA_036351205.1 Thermoleophilia bacterium
CAGCCCACGGCCTGGCCGCGGTCGCGGCGCCGACGCTGCTCGTGCTGCCTCCGCTCTACGCGGTGGCGATGGCGCTCGCCGTCGGGCGCGTGGTGCCGCGCCGCCTGGCCGGGGCGCTGTGGGCGAGGGACGCCCGCGAGGCGCGGCCGCGAGCGCAGCAGGACGAGCAGGATGAGGCCGGCGAGCAGCGAGACCGGCACCGAGACGGCGATCTCGGCGGCGCCGGTCACGATCCGCCAGCCCTTGCCGGCGCCGCCGAGCTGGTCCATCTGGTAGGCCGACGACATCTGGTAGCGCCAGTCGCGGGTCAGGTTGCTCCAGCCGAAGCTGAGGGCGACGAGCGACGCGGTGACGGCGACGGCGAAGAAGCCGGCGGCGTAAGCGCTCACCGCCTGCCAGGCGAGGCGTGCCGTGCGCGGGTCGGGGTCGTCGAGGCGCGGGGCCTGCGGCGCCGCCCGCGCCTCGCGGGCGTCCTTCGCCCACAGCGCCCCGGACAGGCGGCGCGGCACCACGCGCCCGACGGCGAGCGCCATCGCCACCGCGTAGAGCGGAGGCAGCACGAGCAGCGTCGGCGCCGCGACCGCGGCCAGGCCGTGGGCTGCGCCGGCGGCCAGGGCCGTCAGGCGGCGCCCCCTCCCCATCTCGTCGCCGCCGAGGACCACCCGCACGCCGAGCGCGACGCCGATGGTGAGGAAGCCGGCGGCGAGGGTCGCCGAGCTCAGCTGCGAGGCGCCGAGCACGACGAAGGTGATGTACACGGCCGCGATCGCCGCCCCGTACTGCCAGCGCACGAGCCCCTTGAGGCCGTAGAAGACGAGCCCGGTGACGATCCCCACCCAGAGCACGTAGAGCTGCCGCAGGTAGAGCACGATCCCCTCGCTGCCCCCGGTCACCCACACGTAGGCCTTGACGAACGGATAGGTGAGGAAGCCGGCGGTCTGCATGAGGTTCATCTCGTCGACGAAGGGCCGGTCGCCGAGCGCCCAGCGCCAGGGGACGACGACGGCGAAGCCTTCGTCCTGGGGGTCGAAGCCGAGGCCGATGCGGTACGACAGGGCGCCGACGACGGCCGCGGCGACGAAGGCGGCGCAGGCCGTCAGCAGCGAGCTGCGCTTCTCGGCCTCGGAGAGCGCCGTGAGCGGGCGGCGCTCGCCGGGCCGCAGCTTCCGCCTCGCCGCTCGAGTGCGCCGCGCCGTCACGGCATCGTCAGAAGCCGAGGGCCAGCGTCAGGACGTAGTAGGCGGCGATGCTCGCCCACAGCAGCGCGTCGAAGCGGTCGAGCACGCCGCCGTGCCCGGGCAGGCCGCGCCCCGAATCCTTGATCTGCACGTCGCGCTTCACGAGGCTCTCGAAGAGGTCGCCGAGCGGCCCGACGATGCCGATCAGCAGCCCGAGCACCACGGACTCGCCCGGGCCCCAGTCGGGCACGTCGTAGTGCACGTAGAGCCCGATGAAGACGACCACGAGGACGGTGCTGATGAGGCCCCCGGCGAAGCCCTCCCAGGTCTTCTTCGGGGAGAGCACGGGGGCCATCGGCGTGGAGCCGAACCAGCGCCCGGTGAAGTACGCCATGGTGTCGCCGGCCCAGGTGCCGAACACCACGAGCAGGACGACGTCGCGGCCGAGAACGGCGAGGTCCTCCCCGCCGAGGCCGCGCAGCAGCACGAGGTGGGCGAAACCGAGGCCCAGGTAGAGGGCGCCGAGCAGGGTCACGGCGAGCCGCACGGTGACGCCCGGCTTGGGCCCGATGACGAGGCCGAAGAGGGCGATGCCGGCGAACGACAGCGCCGTCGCCCCGAGCACCCAGCGGGCGTCGCCCCACTGCGCCGCGGCGAGCAGGCAGAGCGCCGCGAGCAGGCCCGGCAGGCGCACCGGCTTGTAGGCGGCGGTGAGCCGGTAGAACTCGTTGAGCCCGATCACCGCGAGCACGGCCATCGCGACCCAGAAGACGAGCCCGCCGCGGATCACGACGACGAGGGCGATGAGCCCGATCGCGACACCGGTCAGGACGCGCGTGAACAGCGGGCTCAGGCTAGGCATCGACGCCTCCGTCGTGGGGGCCTGCAGCGGCTTCGTCGCCGGCCGCCGGCGCGGCCGGCTCACGGCCGCCGAAGCGCCGCTGCCGGTGCGCGTAGGCGGCGAGCGCCTCGTCGAGCTCGCGCTCGCCGAAGTCGGGCCACAGCGCGTCGCTGAAGTAGAGCTCGGCGTAGGCGCACTGCCAGAGCAGGAAGTTCGACAGGCGCAGCTCGCCCGAGGTGCGGATCAGCAGCTCGGGGTCGTGCATCTCGGGCGCGTAGAGGTGGCGGCGCAGGTCGTCGGCGGTGAAGGCGGGCGCCGGCGCCGCAGGCGCCGCGGCCCACTCGGCCGCCAGGCCGCCGGCCGCGTCGAGCACCTCCTGCCGGGCGCCGTAGTTGAAGGCGATGTAGAGGGTCATCCGCGTGTTCTTCGCCGTCAGCGCTTCGGCCTCCTCGATGCGCCGCACGAGGGCCGCCGGGACGCCCTCGCGGCGCCCGACGAAGCGCACCCGGGCGCCGCGCTCGTGGATGTCGGGTACCTGCGACTCGATCATCTCGATGAAGAGGTCCATGAGGGCGTGCACCTCATCCGCGGGGCGCTCCCAGTTCTCGGTCGAGAACGAGTACACGGTGACCTCGGCGATGCCCAGGTCGAGGGCGTGTTCGAGGACACGGCGCAGGGTCTTGGCGCCGGCGCGGTGGCCGGCGGCCACCGGCAGGCCGCGGCGCTTCGCCCAGCGCCCGTTGCCGTCCATGATGATCGCGAGGTAGCGGCACTCGGCGCCGCCGGCGGCCGGCTCGGCCGGCCCTTCGCCGGCGCCGGCCCGCAGCAGGCGCACGCGGCGCCGCAGCCAGCCCGCCCTCGGGCCGTCGGCCATCGCGTCCCTCCCCCGGCGCGCGGCGGACCCGCCTGACGGCGGCCCGCCCCTCCGCCGCTCAGACCTCGAGGATCTCCTCCTCCTTCTTGGCGAGGAGGGCGTCGATCTCTTTCACGAACTGGTCGGTCAGCTTCTGGACCTGCTCCTCGGCGCGACGCTCGGCGTCCTCGCCGACCTCGCCCTCGTGGACCAGCTCCTTGAGGTCCTTCATGACGTCGCGGCGTACGTTGCGGACCGCGACCCTGCCGTCCTCGGCGAGCCGGTGCACGAGGCGCACGAGCTCCTTGCGCCGCTCCTCGGTCAGGGTCGGGATCGGCAGCCGGATCACGGTGCCGTCGCTGCTCGGGTTGAAGCCCAGGTCGCTCTCCATGATGGCCTTCTCGATGGCCCGCATGGACGACTTGTCGTAGGGCTGCACGGTGAGGAGGCGGGGCTCGGGGGCGGCGACGTTGGCGAGCTGCCGCAGCGGTGTCGAGGTGCCGTAGTAGTCGACGTGCACGCGATCGAGCAGGCCCGTGCTGGCGCGCCCGCTGCGCACCGTGTTGAACTCGTGCTTCACCGCCTCGACCGCGCCGGCCATGCGCCGTTTGCCGTCGTCGAGCAACTCTCTCTCCACCGCTCCTCCTCCCGCGCTCAGGTCGCGGTCTCGGCCGCCGCTCCCCCGCGGCCGGGGACCGCCCGCACCACCGTGCCCACGCGCTCGCCGGTGAGCACGCGGACGATGTTGTCGCCGGTCATCTTGAAGACGTGGATCGGCATCGCGTTGTCCATGCAGAGGCTCAGCGCCGTCGCGTCCATGACGCGCAGGTCGCGGTCGATGGCCTCGAGGTGGGTCAGCTCGGGGATGAACTCGGCCGTCGGGTCGGACTCGGGGTCGGCCGAGAAGACGCCGTCGTACTCGCGCTTGGCCATCAGGATGGCCTCGCAGTGCAGCTCGAGGGCACGCAGAGCCGCGGCCGAGTCGGTCGAGAAGTACGGGTTGCCGGTGCCGCCGGCGCAGATCACCACGCGCCCGCGCTCGAGGTGGCGCAGGGCGCGGCGCATGATGTACGGCTCGCAGACGGCCCTGATCTCGATCGCGCTCATGACCCGCGTCTCGAGGCCGCGGTGCTCGAGCGCGTCCTGCAGGGCGAGCGCGTTCTGCACCGTGGCCAGCATGCCGATGTGGTCGCCGGTCGTGCGGTCCATGCCGCCGGCGGCGGCCGCCATGCCGCGGAAGATGTTGCCGCCGCCGACCACGACGGCGATGTCGACGCCGAGCGCGCGCGCCGTGCCGATGAACTCCGCGATCTCGGCGGTCACGGCGGGGTCGATCGCGTGCGAGGGGCTGCCGGCCCCGGCGGCGCCGCCGAGCGCCTGACCGCTCAGCTTGAGCAGGACGCGGCCGAAGACGCTCCGCTGGGACCCGCCGGTCGCCGGCACGGAGCCGGCGTCGTTCGTGGTCGACGCGCCGGCCGTCGTCGGGCCGTCGTCGCTCTCCG
>JAZBOM010000280.1:0-3060 GCA_036351205.1 Thermoleophilia bacterium
CGACGTCGAAGCGACGTTCGAACGGAGCCGCGACGCCGAAGTCGGCGACGCCCGGCACCGGCAGGGGCGACGCCTGATGCCGCTGATCAGCCGCAACAGCATCGACCAGGTGCTGGCCGCCGCCGACATGGTCGAGGTCGTCGGCCACTACCCCCAGCTCAAGAAGTCGGGCGCCAACTACATGGGCTGCTGCCCGTTCCACGAGGAGAAGACGCCCTCGTTCTCGGTGAACCCGGTCGAGAAGCTCTACTACTGCTTCGGCTGCGGCGAGGGCGGCAACCTCTTCAGCTTCGTCCAGCGCAAGGAGGATCTCGACTTCGCCGCCGCCGTCGAGTACCTCGCCGACAAGCTCGGCATCGTGCTCGAGTACGAGCAGACCGACGCCCGCGGCGAGGCCGAGCGGCGCCGTCGCGAGCGCCTGCGCGCCCTGCTCGAGCAGACCACGGCCTACTACGAACGCGTGCTGTGGCAGGGCGCGGCGGCGGCGGCCGCACGCGAGTACCTCGCCGGGCGCGGCTTCGGCGACGAGATCTGCCGCGCCTACCGCGTGGGCTTCGCCCCGCCCGGCTGGCAGACCCTGCGCGACGCCGCGGCAGCCAAGGGCTTCTCCGACGAGGAGCTGCTCGAGGCCGGCCTCGTCGTGCCCGGGCGCCGCGACCGGCCCTACGACCGGTTCCGCGAGCGCGTCGTCTTCCCGCTGGCCGACGACCGCGGGCGCACGCTCGGCTTCGGCGCCCGCACCCTCGGCGACGAGAAGCCCAAGTACCTCAACTCGCCCGAGACCGCCCTCTACCACAAGAGCGAGGCGCTCTTCGGGCTGCACGCGGCGAAGAAGGCCGCCCAGGCCGCCGACCGCATCTACGTCGTCGAGGGGTACACCGACGTGCTCGCCCTGGCCCAGGCCGGGGTGCAGGAGGTGGTCGCGGCGATGGGCACGGCGCTGACCGAGCAGCAGCTCACGCGGCTCTCCCGGCTCACGCGGCAGCTGTACCTGTGCTTCGACGCCGACGCCGCCGGCCTCGGGGCCATGTCGAGGGCGCTCACGCTGGCGCGCCGGCTCGGGCTCACGATGTACGTCGTGCGCATGCCCGAGGGTCTCGACCCCGCCGACTACCTCACCGGGGGGGCGAGCGGCGACGACTTCCGGCGCCTTGCCGATGACGCGGAGTCGGTGCTACACTACCGCGTCCGCCAGGTCCTCGACTCGCACGATCTCGAGCGGTCCGACGGTCGCGCCCAAGCCTTCGCCCAGCTCAAGGGCGTGCTCGCCGACACGGCGAGCCCTATCGAGCGCGACGACGAGGTCCGTCACATCGCCGGCCGGCTGCGGCTCTCCGAGGAGAGTGTGCGCTATCTGCTGCGCAGCGGCGGGGGGGCGACGCAGGCGGCGCGGGCGGGAGCTGCGGCGCCCGCGCCCGGCGCCGCCGTCGCCACCGGCGGCGCCCACGAGCTCGAGGTGCGGTTCCTGGCGGCGTGCCTGGCGGTGCCCGAGGCCGGCGAGGAGCGTCTCGCCGGCGTCGACGACGAGTACTTCGCCAGCGCCGAGACGCGGGCCGCGCGGCGCTGGACGGCGGCGCGATTGGCACTGCGAAATGCAGGGAAAAAGACGTCGGCGGCCGAGACCGCCGAGGGTGAGGACGACGGGAGCGAGGTAGTCGCGGAGGTCGTGCTGCGCTCCGGCCAGGAGCCGTTCACCACGACCGTGCTCGACGAGCTCTTCCTGCGCCTGCAGGAGGCGCACGTGGGGCGCCGCATCGCGCGGCTCAAGGTCGAGACGGGCGCAGGCGATACAGCTTCAGGGCAGGAGCAGCTCGCACGCCTGCAAGAAGTGCGCCGCCGCCTGCGCGAGGCGATCCGCAGGCTCCCCGTCGAGGAGTGACGGAGCGAAGGGCAGGGACACGAGGGTGACCGACATCTCCGAAGAGCGCAAGGCCCCCGAGGCTGCCGAGTACGGCATCGAAGAGGTCCGCGTCCTCGTCGACGAGGGCCGCGAGCAGGGCTACCTGAGCAGCGACCACATCGCCGACGCACTGCAGGACGTCGAGCTCACGACCGACCAGATCGACGGCGTCTACAACCTCTTCGCCGACCTCGGCATCGACATCATCGAGGGCGAGGGCGCGCTGCCCGACGGCGCCCCGGCCGAGGCCAAGCCCGAGGAGGAGGTCGTCGTCAAGCTCGACCTCTCGGTCAAGACGCCGACCAACGACCCGGTGCGCATGTACCTCAAGGAGATCGGCAAGGTGCCGCTCCTCACCGCCGAAGAAGAGGTGTCGCTGGCCAAGCGCATCGAGCGCAAGGACATGGAGGCCAAGCGCAAGCTCATCGAGGCCAACCTGCGCCTCGTGGTCTCGATCGCCAAGCGCTACGTCGGCCGCGGCATGCTGTTCCTCGACCTCATCCAGGAGGGCAACCTCGGCCTGATCCGCGCCGTCGAGAAGTTCGACTACCGCAAGGGCTACAAGTTCTCGACCTACGCGACGTGGTGGATCCGCCAGGCGATCACGCGTGCCATCGCCGACCAGGCGCGTACGATCCGCATCCCCGTCCACATGGTCGAGACGATCAACAAGCTCATCCGCGTGCAGCGCCAGCTCCTCCAGGACATCGGTCGCGAGCCGACGCCCGAGGAGATCGCGCACGAAATGGGTACAACTCCACAGAAGGTCCGCGAGATCCTCAAGATCAGCCAGGAGCCGGTCAGCCTCGAGACCCCGATCGGCGAAGAGGAGGACTCGCAACTCGGCGACTTCATCGAGGACGAAGACGCGACGATGCCCGTCGAGGCCGTCAGCGAGATCATGCAGAAGGAGGAGCTGAACCAGGTGCTGAATACCCTGACGCACCGTGAGCGCAAGGTGATCGAGTTGCGCTTCGGGCTCAAGGGCGAGCACCCGAGGACGCTCGAGGAGGTGGGCCAGAAGTTCGGCGTGACGCGCGAGCGCATCCGCCAGATCGAGGCCAAGACGCTGGCCAAGCTCAAGGCGTATCGCGACTCGCAGCGGCTGCGGGACTTCCTGGACTGAGGACGGGGCGGGCGGGGCGCGGCCCGGCAGGGCC
>JAZBOM010000281.1:0-22628 GCA_036351205.1 Thermoleophilia bacterium
CCGCCGTCATCAAAGGCGGTGACGTCGTCTTCGGCCGCCTCGACGGGCTCGAGAAGGCCGCCGTGGAGGCCTGCCGGCGCACCGGCGCGCGGCCGTGGTTCCTGGGCCGCGACTTCTCGGTCGTCGGCGACCCCGCCGAGTTCAGCGTCACGACGCCCACGCTCACGTGCGACCGCCTCCGCCTGCCCACGGCCGCCCTCTACCAGCGCGACAACGCCGCCCTGGCGGTGATGGCCGTCGAGCGCCTGCTCGGGCGGCTCGACGCGAGCGCCGTGCGTGCCGGCCTGGAGGCGGCGGTCGTGCCGGGTCGCCTGCAGGTCGTGCCCGGCCGGCCCCTGCTCGTCGCCGACGGCGCGCACAATCCGGACGGCATCGCCGTGCTGGCGGCGAGCCTCGCGGCGCTGGGGGTGCCGGCGCCGCGTGTCGGGCTCGCGGCGATCATGCGCGACAAGGACGTCGGCGCGATGCTCGACGGCCTGGTCGCGCTCTGCGACGCGCTCGTCTGCACGCGGGCGAGCCAGTCGCGGAGCCTGCCGGCGTCACGCCTGGCCGCCGCCGCTCGCGAAGCCGCGACGCGCGGCGGCACGACGTGCCGCGTCCTCGCCGTGGCGGACCCACGGCGGGCGCTCGCCGAGGCGAGGCGCCTGGCGACGCCGGAGGGCAGCGTCCTCGTGACCGGCTCGCTCTACCTGCTCGAGGACCTGCGCGACGCGGCCGGGCTCGTCTGAGTCCCGCGTTGTCGGGTCTCTCGCCTTCGGTATACTTGCGCCGACCCAGGGAGGGAGGATGGCGCGTCAGAGAGCGAGACCGGTCGTGCGCTTCGTCGTCGCGCTCCTCGTCGTCCTCATCCTCGCCCTCGTCGCGTTCTTCGTCGGTTACCTCATCGGCGACGACCTCGCCGGAGTGACGCTGCCGGCGCTCGGGGCGGGTAGGTAAGGGGCGATCGCGGCCGGCGTGTGTGCCGCCGACCGGGCATCGCCGAGGGAGGTGGCCCTATGGACCCTGAGCTGATCCTCGTCACCGGCGCGACGGGCTACGTCGGCGGCCGTCTCGTGCCGCGGCTGCTGGCGTCCGGGCGGCGCGTGCGCTGCCTGGTGCGCGACCCGGAGCGCCTGAAGGGCCGCGGCTGGGCCGGAGAGGTCGAGGTCGTGGCCGGCGACGTGCTCGAGCCCGCGACCCTGCCGCAGGCCTTCGAGGGCGTCGACGTCGCCTACTACCTCGTCCACTCGATGGCCGCCGGGCACGGCTTCCACGAGCGCGACGTCACCGCCGCGCGCGCCTTCGCCTCGGCGGCGGCGCGCGCCGGCGTGCACCGCGTCGTCTACCTCGGGGGTCTCGGCGACCCCGAGGCCGATCTGTCTCAGCACCTGCGTTCGCGCCAGGATACCGGCGAGGCCCTGCGCGAGAGCGGCGTGCCGGTCACCGAGTTCCGCGCCGCGGTCGTGGTCGGGGCGGGCAGCATCTCGTTCGAGATGATCCGCTACCTCACCGAGCGCCTCCCGGTGATGGTCTGCCCGCAGTGGGTCTTCACGCGCGTCCAGCCGATCGCCGTCGCCGACCTGCTCGAGTATCTGGTCGCGGCGCTCGACGTGCCCGGCAGCGCGGGGCGGGTCGTCCAGGTCGGCGGCGCCGACGTGCTCACCTACGGCGAGATGATGCAGGGGTACGCCCGCGTCCGCCGTCTGCGCCGCCGGCTCCTGCCGGTCCCGGTGCTCACGCCGCGGCTCTCGTCGTACTGGGTCCATCTCGTCACACCCATCCCCGGGGCCGTCGCCCGCCCACTGATCGAGGGTCTGCGCAACGAGACCATCGTGCGCGACGGCAGCGCCGCCGAGCTCTTCCCCGGCATCCGGCCGGTGCCGTACGAGGAGGCCGTGCGGCGGGCCGTCGCCCATCTCGAAGCTCGTGACGTGGAGACCGCCTGGTCGGACGCGCTCGTGACCTCGCAGGGCGACCGCGCTCCGGTCACGCTGGGAGTACGCGAAGGCCTGCAACTCGAGCGCCGGCAGACGCACGTCGCGGCGGCGCCGGAGGACGTGTTCGCGGTGATCGCCGCGATCGGCGGCGAGCGGGGCTACCCGGTCTACGACTGGGCCTGGGAGGCCCGCGGCGCGCTCGATCGTCTCGTCGGCGGTGTCGGCCTGCGGCGCGGGCGGCGCGACCCGGTCGAGCTGCGGCCGGGCGACGCCCTCGACTTCTGGCGCGTCGAGGCGGTCGAGCCCGGGCGCCTCCTGCGCCTGCGGGCCGAGATGAAGGTACCGGGGCGGGCCTGGCTCGAGTTCGAGACGCGGCCTGAGGGCGACGGCACGCGACTCGTCCAGACGGCCTACTTCGCGCCGCGCGGGCTCGCCGGGTTGCTCTACTGGTACGCGCTGTACCCGGCCCACGGCCGCATCTTCTCGGGTATGATGCACGCGCTGGCCGCTGCCGCCGTGGGCACGCGGCCGCCGGCCGCCGCCGAGGGGGGCGGCGCCGACGTCGGCTCGACCGTCGAGAGGAGACAGGGTGCTTGACTGGCCGCTGGTCGCTCAGACCACCAACGACGACCCTCTGCAGAACGTCACCGATTTCTTCGACTCGGCGACCTGGGACTTCATCGTCCTGCTGTTCTACTTCCTCGTGATCGTCGTGTGGCTGGCCTGCGCCTACTGGGTGTTCAAGGACGCACGGCGGCGCATCGACGACAAGATCGTGCTCGCCGTCGCCGCCCTGACCGGTCTCGTGTTCGGCCCCCTGGGCGCCCTGGTCTACACCATCGTGCGGCCGCCGGAGTACCTCGACGACGTCCGCGAGCGCGAGCTCGAGATGCGGATGATGGAGCAGCGCCTGGCGAGCGAAGAGCGCTGCCCCTTCTGCCGCACGCCGACGCGCGAGGACTACCTCGTCTGCCCGACGTGCGGCCGGCGCCTGCGCACGGTGTGCCAGTCGTGCCGCCGGCCCGTCGACCCGCAGTGGCGGGTGTGCCCCTACTGCGAGGCCGAGGTGCACAGCGGCGCCGGCGAGTACGAGACCGCCTACAGGTGAGCCGCGGCCGCGCCGCGGTGCCACGTTTCACGACCCGCGAGGGTCGTCTCTGAGTCCGGGAGGAGTCCGGTGGAACGCACGTTCATCATGGTCAAACCCAACGGGTTCGCGCGCGGCCTGGTCGGCGAGGTGGTCGCGCGCTTCGAGCGCCGCGGCCTCGAGCTGCGGGCGATGAAGCTCATGCGCATACCGCGCGAGCTCGCCGAGCGGCACTACGCCGAGCACCGCGAGAAGCCGTTCTTCGGGGAGCTCGTCGACTTCATCACCTCGGGGCCGGTGGTGGCCATGGTGTGGGAGGGCAACGAGGCGATCACGGTGGCGCGCACGATGATGGGCGCGACCGACCCGGTCAAGGCCGCTCCGGGCACGATCCGCGGCGACTTCGCCACGGTCATGGCCGAGAACGTGGTCCACGGCTCGGACGGCCCCGAGAGCGCGGCGCGCGAGATCGGCCTCTTCTTCACCGAGGAGGAGCTCGTCTAGGGCAGGGCGATCGGTGGGCGGCTTCGCGGTCATCCTCGCCTCACGCTCGCCGCAGCGGCGGGCCATCCTCGAACAGCTCGGGATCCCCTTCGAGGTCGTCGTCAGCGACCACGACGAGCGCGTGCGCGCCGGCGACCCCGTGGCCACGGTGGAGCAGAACGCTCTCGGCAAGGCGCGCGAGGTGCTCGCCCGCGTCGCCCTCGAGCCGGGCGAGCTCGTGCTCGGCGTCGACACCGTGGTCGTCGTCGACGGGCGCATCCTCGGCAAGGCGGCCGGGGAAGAGGAGGCGCGCGCCTCGCTGCGCCTCCTGGCCGGCCGCCGCCACGAGGTCTTCAGCGGCCTCGCGCTCTGCGACGGCCGGCGTGAGGCGGTCGGCCACGCCGGCACCGGCGTGCGCTTCCGGCCTCTCGACGAGGCCGCCGTCGCGCGCTACGTCGCCGCCGGGGAGTGGCGCGAGCGCGCCGGCGCCTACGCCATCCAAGGAGTCGGGTCGGCTCTTGTTGAATCCGTAGAGGGCGACTACTTCAACGTGGTCGGCCTGCCCGTCGCGCTGCTCGTCGAGACACTCGCCGCCTTCGGGGTGGCGCCGCTGTCGTGGGCGGCGCCGACGCCGTGAGCCTCCGGCGCCGCGCCCGTCTCGTGGGCGACGCCGCCGATCCGAGGCCCCGGCGGCGCGTTGGCGACGGGCAGGACGATGCTCTAGACTAACCGTTCGGCGCCCGCGGACGGCGCTCGCGAAAGGAGCAGTCATCGGCGTCTTCGACTTCCTGACCGGTTTCGGTGCCCGCGACATGGCGGTCGACCTCGGCACCGCCAACACGCTCGTCTACCTGCGCGGGCGCGGCATCGTGCTCTCCGAGCCCTCCGTCGTGGCCATCGACCACCGCAGCGGCGAGGTGCACGCCGTCGGCGCCGAGGCCAAGCGCATGCTGGGCCGCACGCCGGCGACCATCAGCGCCGTGCGCCCGCTCAAGGACGGCGTGATCGCCGACTTCGACGTCACCGAGCAGATGCTGCGCCACTTCATCCGCAAGGTCATGCAGAACCGCTGGGCGCACCCGCGGGTCGTCATCTGCGTGCCGTCGGGCGTGACCGGGGTCGAGAAGCGCGCCGTCGAAGAGGCGACCTACTCGGCCGGCGCGCGCTGGGCGACCCTGATCGAAGAGCCCATGGCCGCCGCGATCGGCGCCGGGCTGCCGGTCGCCGAGCCCACCGGCAGCATGATCGTCGACGTCGGCGGCGGCACCAGCGAGGTGGCCGTCATCTCGCTCGGCGGCATCGTCGTGAGCCAGTCCATCCGCGTCGGCGGCGACGAGCTCGACGAGGCCGTCATCAGCTACGTGAAGAAGGAGTACAAGCTGCTGATCGGCAGCCAGACCGCCGAGGAGATCAAGCTCGAGATCGGCTCGGCGTACCCGCTGCCCCAGGAGGAGCAGGCCGAGATCCGCGGCCGCGACCTGGTCACCGGCCTGCCCAAGACCGTCGTCCTCTCCTCCGAAGAGGTGCGCACCGCGCTCGAGGAGCCCACACAGGCGATCATCGACGCCATCAAGGCGACCCTCGACAAGACGCCGCCCGAGCTGGCCAGCGACATCATGGACCGTGGCATCATGCTGGCCGGGGGCGGGTCCCTCCTCCAGGGCTTCCCCGAGCGCCTGCGCGAGGAGACGCAGATGCCGGTGCATCTCGCCGAGTCGCCGCTGACCTGCGTGGCCGTGGGTTCGGGCAAGTACCTCGAGGAGTTCGATGTGCTCGTCAAGAGCAAGCACTACGCGCGGCCGCGAGGGCGGTAGGCGAGCCATCCCGGGCTTGTGAACCGCCGGCGCGCGCTTCGGCGGCGGGTGCTCGTCGTGCTCCTGCTGCTCGTCTCCATCGCTCTGCTCACGCTCTACTTCCGCGAGAGCGAGAGCGGCTTCGCGCACCGCGTGCAGGACACCGCCCTGCGCGTCGTCGCCCCGCTGCAGTACGGCAGCGCGCGAGCCACGCAGCCGTTCCGCGACGCGTGGAACTGGGGCGCCGACCTGTTCCGCGCCAAGTCCGAGAACGAGCGCCTGCGGGCAGAGCTCGACGAGCTCCGCGCCGGCGTCGCCCAGGAGCTCGTCACCCAGGCCGAGAACGACGAGCTGCGCGCGCTCGTGGAGATGCAGCGCAAGAAGGTCTTCCCGGCTGACGTGAGCCTCGTGGCGGCGCGGGTGATCGCCCGTTCGACGACCGCCTGGTACTCGTCGGTGACGATCGACGTGGGCAGCGCCCAGGGCGTCCGGCGCTACGACGCGGTGATCAACGGCGAGGGGCTCGTGGGGCGCGTGTCGCGGGTCACCCCCCGGGCCTCGCAGGTGATGCTCATCACCGACCAGCAGAGCTACGTCGACGCCATCGTGGTCCCCGGCAGTGCGCAGGGCATCCTCGCCGGCAGCGTCACCGGCGATCTCTCCCTGCAGTACGTCGACAAGAAGGAGGAGGTCGAGGTGGGGCAGTACGTGACCACCTCGGGGCTCGAGGGCTCCCTCTTCCTCCGGGGCATCCCGATAGGCGTGGTCGAGACCGTGGCCGTGCAGGACGTCGATCTCTACCAGTCCATCACCGTGCGGCCCTTCGCCGACTTCCGCACCCTCGACATCGTGAGTGTCGTGTGCCGGTGACCCGCCGACAGCCGAGCGTGACGACCGAACGCGCCTGGCCTTCGTGGCCCGACCTGGCCCGGCTGGCCGGCGTGCTGCTCGTCGCCTGGCTCCTGCAGACGACCGTGGCGCCGAACGTGCGCATCCTCGGCGCCAACCCGGACTTCGCCCTCATCATCCTGGTCTGCGTCGGCCTGCTGCGCGGCTCCGAGATCGGCGCCGCGTTCGGCTTCATCACCGGCACGCTCGTCGCCGTGTCGCTCATGGAGCCTCTCGGCGTGAGCGCCTTCGTCTTCGTCCTCGTCGGCTACTTCGCCGGTCGCTACGCCGAGACCGCCGACCTCTCCACCGGTGTGGCGCCGATGGTGAGCGTCTTCGCCGGCACCCTGCTGGCCGACCTGCTCTTCATCACCACGCAGTACCTGCTCGAGCGCCAGGTGCCGCTGGGGTTCACGTTGACCCACGTGGTACTGCCCTCGCTCGTCCTCAACACCTTGCTGGCGGTTCCGTTCTACGTCGCCGTGCGCGTCGCGTTGCGCGGCCCGGGGGTGCTCCGTGCGCACGAGACGGCCTAGACAGCCCGTCCGCCGTGAACGGCCGATCCGCACCGGGCGCGCCGACCAGCCGCTCCTGCTGACGCCGTCGATCGCCCTGCGCGTGGCCGTCCTCATCGGCATCGCCGTCGTGCTGGTCGCGGTCATCCTCTTCCGTCTCTGGTTCCTGCAGATCCTCAGCGCCGGACGCTACGTCGACGAGGCCAACGACAACCGCCTGCGCTCGGTCGAGATCGTCGCGCCGCGGGGCGCCATCGTCGACCGCGACGGCAAGGTCATCGTCGAGAACCGGCCCGGGCTCGCGATCGGCATCCGGCCGATGGACGTCCCGGAGGAGGACTTCGAGGCGGTCACGGAGCGTCTCGCCAAGGTGCTCGGCATGAGGGTGAAGAGGATCCGCCGCGAGCTCGACGAGTACGGCGGCTACCCGTACGACCTCGTGATCCTCAAGGAGGACGTCTCGCGCAAGGTGGTCGGCCGCATCCTCGAGCGCAAGGACCTCTTCCCGGGTGTCGAGGTGCAGCGCAACTACCTGCGCTCGTACCCCGAGGGCGACCTCGCCGCGCAGATCCTCGGCCACCTCGGCGAGATCAGCGCCGAGCAGCTCAAGCAGCCGGCCTACAGGCGCTACGCGGCCGGCGACGTGATCGGTCAGGGAGGCGTAGAGGCGAGCTACGACCGCTGGCTGCGCGGCCGCGACGGGGTGGCGAAGATCGAGGTCGACGCCTACGGCCGCCCCAAGGGGAGCGACCCGGTCGGCGGGCGTCTGCCCGAGTCCGGCGACACGCTGATGCTCACACTCGACGCCGATGTCCAGGAGGCCGCCGAGAAGGCCGTGCGCTACGGCATCAACCTGGCGCACGCCAACCGCGATTGGGCGGCCAACGGGGCCGCCGCGGTCGTGCTCGACGTGCGCAACGGCGAGGTGCTGGCGATGGCGAGCTACCCGTCGTTCGACCCCGCGGTCTACGTCGGCGGCCTCTCCGACGAGGAGTGGGCCAAGCTGAGCAAGCCGTCGGCCAACCAGCCGATCCTGAGCAAGGCCTTCCAGGGTGTGTACGCGCCGGGCTCCACCTACAAGGCGATCGACGCCGTGGCGGCGCTCGAGGAGGGCGTGATCAGCCCCTACACACGCTTCTACTGCAACGGGCGCTTCCCGCCCACCGGCGAGCTGGGCAAGACGTACTGGAACTGCTGGCTGCCGGGCGGCCACGGCCACGACACCGTGACCGAGGCGCTCTCCGAGTCGTGCGACGTCTTCTTCTACAACGTCGGCTACGCCTTCTACCGGCGTCCCGGCTCCGAGCTGGCGGAGTGGTCGGTACGCCTCGGCCTGGGCCGGCCCACCGGCCTCGACATCCCCGGCGAGGCCGGCGGTCTGGTCCCGACGCCCGAGTGGCGGCAGGAGTACTACGACACCGAGATCGACAAGCTGTGGAAGCCGGGCAACTCGATCCTCATGGCGATCGGTCAGGGCGACCTCCAGGTGACCCCGCTGCAGATGGCGGTCGCCTACGCGGCGATCGCCAACGGCGGCAAGGTCGTGCAACCGCACCTCGCGCTCAAGGCGTTCTCGCCCCAGGGCAAGGTGACGCGCAAGTTCGCCTTCGAGCCGCGCCGCACCCTCGAGATCTCGTCGGGCACGCTCGGGCAGGTACGTAAGGGGCTGCGTATGGCGGCGACGGTCGGCACCTCCGCGGCCGTGTTCGCCGGCTACCCGGTCGACGTCGCCGGCAAGACGGGCACGGCCGAGGTCTACGGCAAGGGCGACTACGCCTGGTACGCGAGCTACGCGCCGTACGACGACCCCAAGTACGCGGTGGTGGTGATGGTCGAGCAGGGCGGCCACGGCGGCGCCGTGGCCGCCCCGGCGACGCGCATGATCTACGACGCGCTCTTCGACCTCGACACCGGGCTCTCGACCGGCGCCAGCGGGACGGACTGACCGTGGGCTGGCGGGGCTACCTGCGCCACCTCGACTACCTGCTGCTCGCGGTCACCCTCGGCGTGGTGGCCGTCGGCATCGCCGTCGTCTACTTCGCCACCCACCAGGACGTCGAGGGGCAGCCCGGCTACTACGCCCTCCAGCAGGGCGTGTACGCCGCCGTCGGCCTGCTCGCGCTCCTCGTGCTCGCGGCGATCGACTACGAGCACTATCGCCGCTGGCAGTGGGCGCTGTACGGGGCGATGGTCCTGTCGATCGCCGCCGTGTACGTGGTCGGCAGCGTCACCCGCGGCTCGCGGCGCTGGATCGAGCTGCCGTTCTTCAACTTCCAGCCCTCGCAGTTCGGCCTGCTGCTGCTCACCGTCTGCCTGGGCGCGTTCCTGGTCGACCGCATGGAGCTGCTCGGCTCGCGCCGCATCACCGCCGAGGCGCTGCTCTACGCCGCCGTACCCGCGGTCCTGGTCTTCTTCCAGCCCGACTTCGGGACGGCCTCGGTCTACGCCGTCCTGACCCTGGCGCTGCTCTACTTCTACGGCACCCGCTGGACGCACTTCGCCGTGCTCGGCGCCGCGGCCGCCGGCGCCGCGGCCTTCGTCCTCGGCGTCCTGCCGCGGCTGGGCGTCGAGCTCATCAAGGAGTACCAGATGGAGCGCCTGCTCGTCTTCGTCGACCCGGGCCGCGACCCGTCCGGCAGCGGGTACAACATCGTCCAGTCGACGATCGCCATCGGCTCGGGGGCGCTGACCGGGCGCGGCGCCGAGGCCACGCAGACGGCCTTCGACTTCCTCCCCGAGCACCACACCGACTTCATCTTCGCCGTCATCGGTGAGCGCTACGGCTTCGTCGGGGCCTGCGTGCTGCTCGGGCTCTACGGCCTGCTGCTGTGGCGCGCGCTGCGCATCGCCACGCTCTCGCGCGACATGTACGGCAGCATCATGGCGGGGGGCATCGCGGTGATGTTCCTCTTCCAGATGTTCGTCAACATAGGCATGACTATTGGTATCATGCCGGTGACAGGTATCCCGTTGCCCTTCGTGAGCTACGGCGGCGCCGCGATGATCACGTTCCTGATGATGACCGGTCTGCTGCAGAGCATCCACGTGCGGGCGACCGCCGACCCGAGGGAGCGCCGTGCCCGCCCTTAGCGTCAATCGCATCCTCAAGCTGCTGCGCGAGGTGCGCGACCGCGCGGGCCAGAGCCCGTCGCTGTGCCTCGTCGGCGAGGGGGAGGCCCTGTCCGAGGTCGCCAGGGCCCTCTCCGAAGGCGCCGGCGACACGCGCGGCGGCCTGAGCGCCGCCTTCGACGTCCTGCCGCTCGGCGGCTTCCCCAGCGACCCGGTCGTCGTCGGGCGCTGGGACGTGGTCGTCGTGGTCGCGCCCGAGACGGCGCCGGCCTCGGCGGCGCCGGCCGCCGCGGCGGCCGGCGCCGCGGGCGCACGGGTCGTCGTCTACGCGCCGCGGGCGGGCTCGCCGGCCGCCGTCTCCCGGCTGCTCGGCGGCGGGGTGTCGCCGTCCGACGTGGCCGTCTCGCTCGGCCGTCCCGGCGATCCCGGCCCGACCCTCGCCGCGCGCCTCGCCGATGCCGCCGGTGACGGGGCGCCTGGCCTCGCCGCACGGCTCCCCTTCCTGCGCCGCGCCGTCGCCGAGGACCTCGTCCTCAAGGGGGCGCGCCAGAACGCGGTGATCGGCGTCGTCGTCTTCATCCCCGGCGCCGACATGCCGGCGATGACCGCCAACCAGATCCGCATGATCCTCCGTATCGCCCAGGCCTACGACGAAGAGCTGGGCTTCCAGCGGGCGATCGAGATCATCTCCGTCGTCGGCGCCGCGTTCGCCATGCGCACGCTGGCGCGACAGTCGCTCACCTACGTCCCGGGCTTCGGCTGGGCGCTCAAGGGCGCCGTCGGCTTCACCGGGACGATCGCCCTCGGCCGCGCCGCCATCGCCTACTTCGAGGCCGGCGCGCCGCTCACCACGACACGGGTGACGAAGCTTGCTCGACAGTTCGACCGCCTCAAGGCACGTCTTCCAGGAGGACTGGCCACCGGATGAGCTAGAAGATCTGCTGGCGCGGGTCGTACGACCCGGGCGCTACGTGGGCGGGGAGTTCAACCTGCGCCGCAAGCCCGGGGTCCGCCCGCGTGTCGTGCTGTCCTACCCGGACGCCTACGAGGTCGGCATCTCCAACCCCGGCCTGCAGATCCTCTACGAGCTCGTCAACGACCGCACGCCGGCCGCGGCCGAGCGCGCCTACTGCCCGCTGCCCGACATGGCCGACCTCATGCGCGCCCGTGGGGTGCGGCTCTGGTCGCTCGAGTCGGCCGAGCCGGTGGCGGCGTGCGACCTGTGGGGCTTCACGCTCCCGCACGAGCTCGCCTGCACCAACGTGCTCGAGATGCTCGACCTCGCCGGTGTGCCGTTGCATGCCGCGGAGCGCGGGGAGGAGGACCCGATCGTCATGGGCGGCGGACCGGCGGTGGCCGACCCCTGGCCCCTGGCGGGGTTCTTCGACGCCTTCTTCATCGGCGAGGTCGAGGGCCGCATGGCGGCGATCGTCGAGGCGCTCGGCGCGCCGACGCGCGCCGGGCGCCTCGCGGCCCTCGCCGCCGTCCCCGGCGTCTGGCTGCCTCACGCTGCTGCGGCAGGCCCGGTCGAGCGCCAGGTGTTCACCGGCTTCTCGCACACGCCGCCGGTCCAGCGGCCTCTCGTACCGCTCGTCGAGGCGGTGCACGACCGCGTCGTCATCGAGGTCATGCGCGGCTGCACGGCCGGCTGCCGCTTCTGTCAGGCGGGCGTCTGGTACCGGCCGGTCCGCGAGCGGCCGGTCGACATGGTCGTCGCGGCGGCCGAGCGGGCGCTCGCCGCGACGGGCTACGACGAGGTCTCGCTGGTGTCGCTGAGCTCGTGCGACTACTCCGGCATCGACGAGGCCGTGCGGCGCATCCGCGCCCTTCGCCCCGGCATCCGCGTCTCGCTGCCCTCGCTGCGCATCGACTCGGCGGCGACTTCACTGGCCGGCTTCGCCGCCGAGCAGCGCGGGTCGGTCACGCTGGCCCCCGAGGCGGGCACGCAGGCGTTGCGCGAGAGCATCAACAAGCGGGTCGACGACACGCAGTTCGACGAGGCCGTCCGCGCCGTCTTCTCGGGCGGCTTCACCGGGCTCAAGCTCTACTTCATGATCGGGCTCCCCGGCGAGAGCGACGACGACGTCCTCGGTATCGCGGCGATGGCGGCCGCCGCGGCGCGACGGGCGAAGGAGATCGCCCGCGGCCGCGCCCGCCTCTCGGTCTCGGTCTCGTCGTACGTGCCCAAGCCGCACACTCCGTTCGAGCTCGAGCCGTTCGCCGGCGAGACCACGCTGCGTCGCCGCCAGGCGCTCCTGCGCCAGGCGATGCCGCGCCACGTGCGCCTCTCGCTGCACCACCTCGAGAGCTCGCTCGTCGAGGCCACGCTGGCCCGCGGCGGGCCGGGCAGCGACCGCCTGGTCGAGGACGCGTGGCGCCGCGGCGCCCGCTTCGACAGCTGGACCGAGCACTTCGACGAGGCCGCGTGGCGCGCCGCCGCCGCGGCCGCCGGCCTCGCCCTCGGCGAACCGGCCGGCGAGGAGGCGCCGTGGGGCGCCGCCGGCGAGACGGCGCCCTGGCACACGGCCGTCGACGCGCGTGTGACCCCCGCCTTCCTCGAGGAGGAGCGCCGGCGGGCGGCCGAGCGGGAGACGACGGCCGACTGCCGCGACGGCGTCTGCGTGTCGTGCGGCGTCTGTGGCGCCGGCGTCGAGATGGAGGTGCTGGGGTGAGGACGTGGCTTGTCGGCTTCGCCCGCCGCGGCCCGGCGCGCTACCTGTCGCACCTCGACACGCTGCGCGCCGTGCAGCGCACCTTCGCTCGCGCCGGGGTGGAGCTGGAGCTCTCCGAGGGCATGCGGCCGAAGCCGCGCCTCTCGCTGCCGCTGCCGCTCCCGGTGGGCGCAACGGCCGACGACGAGCTCGCGGTGGCCCGCGTCACGGAGGCCGCGCCCGGCGCCCGGGACGGCCTCGCGGCCTTGAAGGCCGCGGCCCCCGAGGGCCTCGACGTGATCGCGCTGCAGGAGTCGCCCGGGCGCGTGCGGCCACAGCCGCTGAGGGCCCGCTACGCATGCGAGGTCCGCGGCGAAGCCGACGCCGTCATCGCCGCGGTCGAGGCGTTCGAGAAGGATCCGCCGCCGCGCGTCGTGCGCCGCGGCCCCAAAGGGACGAAGACGGTCGACCTGCGCCGGAGCGTGGGGGCCGTGACCTGTCGCGCCACGGCCGGCGGGGCGCACCTCGAGTTCGAGGTGCGCTACGACGTCGGTACCGCGGCGCGCCCGCAGGAAGTCATCGAAGTCATCGCGGACAAGGCCGGCATCGAACCCGTGCTGCATCGCTTGCGCCGGGTCGAGGTCGTGTTCGCCGAAGCGGCGCGCGTCCAGCGCGCGCCCACGCAAAGGAGTGCGAGGACGTGAGACGAGACAAGGACGCTGAAGCCCCCGAGGGGCTGCCGCGCGACCCGAACGAGAGCGCGGGCGAGCCCGGTCCGGACCCGGCACCCGGGTCCGCCGAGAGCGGCGACGACACGGCAGGGGCCGCAAGCCCCGCGGGCAAACGGAAGTCGCGGCGCGGCGGCCGAGGCCGCTCGCGCAAGAAGTCCGAGGCCGGCTCCGAGCCGACGGCCGAGCCGACACCGGCGCCCGAGAGCGCTGCGGGCGCCGAGGGAGCCGCGCCTCCATCACCGGACGCGGCCGACGCGGCGGCGCCCCGTCCGCGCCGGCGCCGTCGCAAGAGCGAGGCGGCGGCTGCGGCCGAGGCGGCCCAGCCAAAGGTGGCCCGGCCAGAGGCGGCCGAGCCGGAGGCGATCGCGCCGACGACGGACGCCGCCGCGGGCGCGCCGGGAGGCGCTGCGGCTGCGGCGGCGGGCGAGACGCCCGCCGCCGGGTCCGGCACCGCCGGAGACGCGGCGAGCAAGCCGTCGCGCCGCCGCCGCGGCGGACGACGCAGGAAGACCGCGGACGCCGGTGAGGCCGCCGAGCACGACGAGGCCGCGCCCAGCCCCGACCGCGACGCCGAGGTGGTTGCGGCGGGCACTCCCGAGGCCGCCGCCCCCGAGGCGGGCACGCCCGAGAGCGCCGCCGAAGACACGGAGAAGAAGCCGCGCCGCCGGCGCGGCGGACGGCGCAAGAAGCCGGCCGGCGCCGAGGACGAGGAGCGGGCCGGCGACAGGCCCGCCGACGGCGGCCGGGCCGAGAGCACCGCTCAGCCTGCGGACGAGGCCCGGAGAGCCGGCGAGCCTGAGCCTGCCAGCGACGGTTCGAGTGCCGCGGGGGTCGGCGCCGACGGGTCACACGCCGCCGAAGGTGGCGACCAGGGCGCCGACGAGGCCGCGGCCCCGAAGCGCCGGCGCGGCTCGCGCGGCGGCCGCCGTTCACGTGCCCGCAAAGCCCGTCTCGCGGCCGCCGAGCACGAGGCCCTGGACCGTGCGGCCGCCGAGGTGGCGCCGGACCACGGCGCCCTGCTGCCCGAGGCCGAGCTCGCCGAGGGCGCCCCGCCGCCGCTGCCGGCGGCGGAGGAGGAGGCGGCGAAGCCAGCCCGCAAGAGAGGGCGGCGCGGCGGCCGCAAGAGGGCCGCCGAGGGCGCCGAGGCCGAGACGGCGGGGGCCACGGAGACCGCGGGGGCCGCGGAGACCGCAGCCGCGCTGCACGCCGAGGCCGAGCCCCCGAAGGCCGAGGCGGCGAAGCCCGCCAAGCGCCGACGGGGTGCGAAGGGCGAGAAGGCCCCGCAGGGCGAGAAGCCCGCGAAGGGCGAGAAGCCCGCGAAGACCGAGGCGGCAGAGGGCGCCAAGCCCGAGGGCGCGAAGCCCAAGGAGCGGCCCAAGCGCCGCGAGCGCGGTCGCCCCAAGGCGATCGTGCGCGAGAACGCGGAGCTGGCGGCGAGGCCGCCGAGCGACCGCAGCGCGGTAGGCGTGACCGGAGCCGAGCCGGTCGAGCACAAGAGCATCCTCGTCAGCGAGCAGCGCAACGAGATCCGCGTCGCCCTGGTCGAGGACGGTCATCTGGCCGAGATGTACTTCGAGCGACCGGGCAAGCCCTCGTACCTCGGCGACATCTACCGGGCCAAGGTGGAGAACGTCGTGCCGGGCATGGACGCCGCGTTCATCGACTTCGGGCTCGAGAAGAACGGCTTCCTCTACGTCGACGAGGTCGAGACCGAGGAGGGCCGGCGACGCGGCCGCCGCATCGCCGACGTCCTGCGCCCCGGTCAGGAGATCACCGTCCAGGTGATGAAGGACCCGATGGGGAGCAAGGGCGCACGCCTGACGACCCACCTCTCGCTGGCCGGGCGCTACCTCGTGTACGTGCCCGGCGGCAGCGGGGTGGGCGTCTCGCGCCGCCTCGGCCAGTCGGAGCGCGAGCGTTTGCGCGAGGTCTCGAAGCAGCTCAAGCCGCGCAACGCCGGGCTCATCGTGCGCACCTACGCCCAGGGCAAGGGTCTCGAGGACCTGCGGCGCGACATGCAGTACCTGTCGCGCCTCTGGTCGCGGCTGAAGAAGAAGGCCGAGACGGTCAAGGCTCCGGGCCTCGTCTACAGCGAGGTCGACATCGCCCTCGAAGTGGCGCGCGACACCTTCAACGAGAGCTGCGAGCGCATGCTCGTCGACGACGAGAAGCGCTTCAAGGCGATCAAGGCGTACCTCGAGAAGATCGCCCCCGAGCTGGCCGAGAAGGTCGAGCTCTACACGGGCGAGGAGCCGCTCTTCGAGGCCCACGGCGTCGAAGAGCAGATCGCCCGCGCCCTGGAGCGGCGCGTGCCGCTGCCGAGCGGCGGCAACCTGGTCATCGACCACACCGAGGCCCTGACGGTGATCGACGTCAACTCGGGCCGCTTCACCAGCGGGCGGTCCCTCGAGGACACCATCCTCAGGACCAACATGGAGGCCGCCCGCGAGGTCGTGCGCCAGCTCCGCCTGCGCGACATCGGCGGCATCATCGTCATCGACTTCATCGACATGGCCCACGCGCGCAATCGCGAGGCGGTGCTGGCCAAGCTCGAGGCCGAGCTCGAGACCGACCGCACCAAGAGCTACGTGGTCGAGCTCTCCCCGCTCGGCCTCGTCGAGATGACGCGCCAGAACACGACCGACGGCGCCCGCGGGATCCTCACCCGCACCTGCCAGACCTGCATGGGGAAGGCCCGGGTGCTCTCCGAGGAGACGGTGGCGCTCGCCGTCGAGCGCCGCGTGCGCACGCACGCCCGCAAGTCCAACGCCAAGGCCGTGCTCGTCGAGGTCAACCGCGGCGTCGCCGAGCGGCTCGAGGCCAACGGCCGCCTCAAGCTGCTCGAGAAGGAGACCAAGCGCCGCGTCTTCCTCGAGAGCTCGTCGACCGTGCCCGTCGACGGCATCCGCATCCTCGCCGAGGGCTCCGTGGCGCACGTGCAGGGGCTGCGCGTGCCGGTGAGCGAGGGTCAGGAGGTCGACCTCGAGCTCGAGTTCGCCCTCACCTACAGCCCCCGTGACGCGGTGGGCTACGTCGAGGGCTACATGGTGATCGTCGAGGGCGGCCGGCCCCACCTCGGCGAACACCGCCGCGTGCGCATCACCGCGACCGCGCGCACCGGGGCCACGGCGGTGCCGGCGGGAGGGTCGCGTTGACAGCCCTCCCCGCGATTGACTACCATCATGGGCCGTTGTCCCGAGGGAGATCCTATGAAGCAGAGTGATGTCGCCTACGCCATCGTGCGCGTGGGCGGGCAGCAGTTCAAGGTGAGCGCCGGCGACACCTTCGTCGTCGACCGCGTCGACGCCGAGGAGGGCAAGAGCCTCAGCCTCGAGCCCCTGGCCGTGCGCACCGGCGACGGCGAGTACGACGCCGACGCCGCCCGGCACGCCAAGGTCAAGGTCAAGGTGACCGAGCACGTGCTGGGCGACAAGATCCGCGTCTTCACCTACAAGCCGAAGTCGACCTTCAAGAAGACTCGCGGTCACCGCAGCCGGCTCTCGCGGCTGACCGTCGAGTCGATCACCTTGAAGGCGGAGAAGGAGAAGAAGAGTGGCGCATAAAAAGGGCGCCGGCACCAGCCGCAACGGCCGCGACTCCGAGTCCAAGCGTCTCGGCGTCAAGGTCTTCGCGGGCGAGGTCGTGCCGGCCGGATCGATCATCGTCCGTCAGCGCGGGACCCGCTTCCGCGCCGGCGAGGGCGCCGGCATCGGCGTCGATCACACCGTGTTCGCCAAGGTGGGCGGTCGCGTGGTCTTCAACGAGAAGGCCGCCGGGCGCTTCGTCTCGGTCGTCCCCGAGGCCTGACCAGCGCCGGCGAGCGCCGGCCCGCCCGCCATGCTCGACAGAGCCAGTATCTGCGTGCGCGCCGGGCAGGGCGGCAACGGCTCGGTCAGCTTCCGCCGTGAGAAGTACGTCCCCAAGGGCGGGCCCGACGGGGGCGACGGCGCGCCGGGCGGCGACGTCGTGCTCGTCGCCACGCGCCAACTCCAGGACCTGAGCCACTTCCGCCACCGCCACCACTTCAAGGCGCCCGCCGGTGGCCACGGCCGGGGCGGCGGTCGCCGCGGCGCCGAGGGCGCCGCCCTGGAGGTCGAGGTCCCGGTCGGGACCGAGGTCCGCGACGAGCAGGGAGCGCTGCTCGCCGACCTCGCGCACGAGGGCGCCCGCGTCCTCGTCGCCCGCGGCGGCGAGGGCGGCCGCGGCAACATCTGCTTCAAGAGCTCGAGACGGCAGGCCCCGCGCTTCGCCGAGAAGGGCCTGCCGGGCGAGGAGCGCTGGCTCACGCTGACGCTCAAGCTGCTCGCCGACATCGGCCTCGTCGGCCTGCCCAACGCGGGCAAGTCGTCGCTGCTCGCGGCGCTGACCCGGGCGCGGCCGCGGGTCGCCGCCTACCCGTTCACCACCCTCGAGCCCAATCTCGGCGTGCTCGAGCTCGACGAGGGCCGCGCCGTGATCGCCGACATCCCCGGGCTGATCGACGGGGCCAGCAGCGGCGCGGGCCTCGGGCATCGCTTCCTCGCCCACGTCGAGCGTACGTCCGTGCTCGTGTACGTCGTGGACGGCTCCGCGGGCGCGGCGGCGGCGTTGGACGCCGTCGAGACCGTGCGCCGCGAGCTCGAGGCCTTCGCCGCGGTACTGACCGAGCGGCCGGCCGTCATCGCCGTGAACAAGGCCGACCTGATGGACGGGACGGCGCGCGACGAGGTGGCGCGGACGCTGCGCGCCCTCGCCTGGCCGCGCGCCGTCGTCGCCGTGTCGGCGACCAGCGGCGAAGACCTCGAGGCGCTGGTCGCCGAGCTGGAGGTGCTGGTGGCGGCGACCCGGCGCGACGCGGCCGCGGGCCGCGCGGTCGCCGACGTCACCGCGGCCGCCGTCCTGCACCCCGGCGCCGAGCGCCTCGAGGCCTTCACGGTCTCCCGCGAGGCGGCCGGTTTCCGGGTGCACGGCATCGCCCTCGAGCGGCTCGTCGGCAAAGCCGACATCGACAACCCGGAGGCGCTCGCCTACCTGCAGGAGGTGATCGAGCGCGCCGGCCTCAACGCCGCCCTGCGGCGGGCCGGCGCCGAGCCCGGCGACACCGTCCTCGTGGGCGAGCGCGAGTTCGAGTTCGCCTGACGGGCGGCGACCGTCGGCGGGGACCCCGTGGTACGCTTGGCCGCGGGTCGAGCGAGGAGGGTGGAGCGTGAAGGTCGACGAGCTGTGCACCGCGGCGCGACGCGCGGCGCGTGAGCTTGCCGCACTGCCGCGCGAGCGCAAAGACGCGGCCCTGCACGACGTCGCCGAGGCCCTCGAGCGCCGCGCCGCCGAGATCCTGCGCGAGAACCAGGAGGACCTGCGCCTCGCCCGCGGGCAACGACAGCCCGACGCCCTGATCGACCGCCTGCTGCTCGACGAGGACCGCCTCGCCGACATGGTCGCCGGGGTGCGCGCCGTGGCCGCGCTGCCCGATCCCGTCGGGCGCGTCGACGACGGCTGGCGGCTGCCGAATGGGCTCGAGCTGCGCAAGGTCCGCGAACCCCTGGGCGTGGTCGCCGTCATCTACGAGGCGCGGCCCAACGTCACGGTCGAAGCCGCGGCGCTCTGTCTGAAGACGGGCAACGCCGTGGTGCTGCGCGGCGGCACGGCGGCCAAGCACACGAACCGTCTGCTCGCCGAGGCCGTCCAGGGCGCCGTCATCGAGGCGGGGCTGCCGCGGGCGGCGATCGGCTGGCTCGGGCCCGATCGCGCCGAGCTCGACGAGCTGCTCCTCCAGAGGGGCCTCGTCGACGTCGTGATCCCGCGCGGCGGCGAGACGCTCAAGGACTACCTGCTCGAGCACAGCCGCGTCCCTGTGATCTACGCCGCCGGCGGCAACTGCCACGTGTACGTCGACGCCAGTGCCGACGTCGAGATGGCGACGCGCATCATCGTCAACGCCAAGTGCCAGCGGCCCGGCGGCTGCAACGCCGCCGAGACGCTGCTCGTGCACCGCGACGTCGCGCCGGCCTTCCTGCCCGGCGCCGTCGCCGAGCTCAAGCGCCGGGGCGTCGAGCTGGTGGTCGACAAGGCGACGGCCGATCTGCTCGACGACGGCGACCTCAAGCGCGCGAACCGCACCCACTACGAGACCGAGTTCCTCGGTCTCAAGCTGGCGGTCCGCACCGTCGCCGGTCTCGACGAGGCGCTCGAGCACATCGCCGCGTACGGCACGCGACACTCGGAGGCGATCGTCACCGGCGAGCTCGCCGCGGCGCGACGGTTCGCGCGCGAGGTGGATGCCGCCTGCGTCTACGTCAACGCCTCGACCCGCTTCACCGACGGCGCCGAGTTCGGCCTCGGCGCCGAGATGGCCATCTCCACGCAGAAGCTGCACGCCCGCGGCCCGATCGGTCTCGAGGCGCTGACCTGCGTGAAGTACGTGGTGTGGGGCGAGGGTCAGATCAGAGGATGAACGGTCCCGTGCGCCGGCGCCGCGTCGGGGTGCTCGGCGGCAGCTTCAATCCGCCGCACCTCGGGCATCTCGTGATCGCCTCCGAGGCGTGCTATCAGCTCGGCCTCGAGCGCGTCGTGTTCGTGCCCGCGGCCGACCCGCCGCACAAGACGGTCGCCGACGCGACGCCGGCCGCGGTCCGCGTCGAGATGACCAGGCTGGCGATCGCCGGCGACGAGCGCTTCATCGTGTCGACGGTCGAGCTCGACCGGGGGCTCAAGTACACGGTCGACACGCTGCGCGCCCTCGCTGAGGCCTACGTCGACGTCGAGCTCGTCTTCATCATGGGCTCCGACTCGCTCCTGCAGTTCGAGACCTGGCACGAGCCGCAGGCGATCCTCGAGCTCTGCCGCCTCGCCGTCGCGGTGCGACCCGGCGACGACGAGCGACAGCTCGACGCCGTCGCCGCCGGCCTCGGCCGCCGCCGCGCCCTCGTGCTGCGCACGCCGCTGATCGACGTCTCGTCGACCGACCTGCGCAGCCGGGTGCGCATGGGCATGCCGCTCACCTACCTGGTGCCGCGTGCGGTCGAGGAGTACGTGCGGCGGCACGACCTCTACGTGGTGCGGTGATCGGCGTCGCCGAGGCCGAGGCGCGGCTTGCCGGGATGTCGCAGAAGCGCGCCGCCCACGCCCGGCGCGTGGCCGGGCTGTGCGCCGACCTTGCCGGGCGCTACGGCGCCGACGTCGGGTCGGCGCGCCTCGCCGGTCTCTTGCACGACTCCTGTCGCGAGTGGACCCCTGAGGCGCTCCTTGCCGCCGCGGCGCGCCACGGGATCGCCGTCGGACCCCTCGAACGCGCCCAACCCGTGGCCCTGCTGCACGGCCCGGTGGCGGCGGCCGAGCTGGCCGCGGAGGGGCTCGACGACGACGCCGCGCGAGCCATCGCTCTGCACACCGTGGGCGGCGCCGGCATGACGACGCTTGAGAAGTGCCTCTACCTTGCCGATTTCTCTGAACCGGGGCGGGTGTTCCCCGGCGTGGACGAGGTGCGCCGGCTGGCGGAGACCTCGCTCGACGGGGCGGTCGCCGAGGCGGCGCGCATGAGCCTCGCCTCCGTCCTGCGCAAGGGACGGGGAATCGCCCTCGGCGGCGTCGAACTCTACAACGAGCTCAATGACAGACTCAGGCGGCTATAGGGTCACAAGACTGAAGGAGCGGCGGCGCGGGAGGCTGCGCCGCTGGCAGTCGCTCATGCTCTACGTGCTGGCCGCAGTGGTCGCTCTCGGAGCCATCGTCGGGGCGCTGCGTCTCGCCGGATGGATCGCCGGGGGAGACGAGGCGGCGGCCGAGGAGAAGGGCTACCTCCTCACGATGACGTTCGGCGTCGGCGAGGCCGGGCGTGCCCCGATGGGCCTCCTCGCCCTGCGGGCCGGCGACGAGTCCTTCGACGCCTGGACGCTGCCGCGCTCCCTGCTGCTCTCGGGCCCCCAGGGCGAGTACATCATGGCCGGCGACGACTTCGACCACCCCGAGTTCGCCGCCGACCTGGGCCGCGTGCTGCAGATGCCCGTCGAGAACATCGCCCGGCTGCCGCTCGCGGCGCTCGCCGAGCTCGCCGGCGACGAGCGGCTCGTGTTCACCCTCGAGGAGCCGGCGACGGTCGAGGTCGAGGGCATCGGGCGCACCTACGAAGGCAGGGTGCGCCTGCCCTCGGACCAGCTCGTCGACGTGCTCGGCGCCGGCGGGGAGGAGGACGAGGCCCGCGTGGCCTTCGACGCCGCCCTCCTGCGCGCCGTCTTCGACGCCGCCGCGGCGCGCCCGGAGGCCGAGCTGGCGGCCTCGGTCGACGCCGTCGCGGCGCAGGCCGGCGACGAGCAGGAGCTCGTGCACGACGCGCTCGGCGAGCTGGTCAAGGGGGAGACGTTCATCACGGCGCTGCCATCCGAGGGGCGCATCGCCGAGGGCCAGTTCGCGCTCGTCCCCGACCCGGAGCGCATCCAGGCGGCCATCACACGGCGCGCCCCCGGCTACGACGCGCCGTACACCGTGCTCGTGCGCAACGGGAGCGGCGAGCTCGGCATCGGCGACCTCGTCGTCCAGCGGCTCGCCGTGCTCGACGTCGAGCTCCCGCCACCCGACAACGCGGACTCCTTCGACTACAGCGAGACGCAGATCCAGGCCTCGGCCGGGAGCCTCGGAGTGGCCCGCGAGATCCGTGCTATACTCGGCCGCGGCGTCGTCCTCCGCGGCGCCCAGCTCCCGCCCGACACCATCATCGTGGTCGTCGGCTCCGATCTCCAGGCAAAGGACTTGCAGTAGCAGAGGACGCACAGCTCGACGCCGCCCGGGCCCTGGCCCTCGAGATCGCCGGCCTGGCGGCCGGCAAGAAGGCCGCCGACGTCACCGTCCTCGCGATGAGCGAGGCCGTCAGCTACACCGACTTCTTCGTCCTCGCCACGGGCGCCACCACCCGTCAGACCAAGGCCATCGCCGACGGCATCCTCGAGGGGCTGCGGGCGACGCGGCGACCGGCGCGCGCCGAGGGTGAGCGCGAGGCCGAGTGGATCCTCCTCGACTTCATCGACGTCGTCGTGCACGTGTTCACGCCGGCGGCGCGCGAGTTCTACCGCCTCGAGGTCTTGTGGGGCGACGTCCCGCGGGTCGCGCTGAGCGGCGACGAGAGCGACGCGGGCGACACACCCGCCCGCCGCGCCGCCTCCGACAGCGCCTGACCCCGGCGCGCCGCGCCGTCTCCGCGAACGCCTGACCCCGCCGCACCGCGTCGCCTCCGAGAACGCCTGACCTCCGCCCGCCGCGTCGCCTCCGACAACGGCCCAAGCCCGCTGCCGCCTGCGCCCGCCGCGAGGCTCGCTCGTGACACGCCGGGGTCTTGCGACGGCGGAGGCGGTGTCGTAGGATACGAACGTATGTTCGTATCCACACGCGCACTCCTGCACGTCGACATGGACGCCTTCTTCGCCGCCGTCGAGCAGGCGCGGCGCCCCGAGCTGCGCGGCCTGCCCGTGGTCGTCGGCGGCGAGCCCGGCGGCCGCGGCGTCGTCTCCACCTGCTCGTACGAGG
>JAZBOM010000282.1:0-4645 GCA_036351205.1 Thermoleophilia bacterium
ATGGCCCTGCTCGCCGACCGCCGCGAGCGGGTCGACCTACGCCGTGCCTGCGAGAGCGACGAGCTCCCGGGGCCCGGCTACGCCGGGCTCGTCAAGCACGGCCGCTTCGAGCGCATCTGGGTCCTGCACGCCCCGCGCCAGCCGGAGCTGCGCGGGCAGACCGTCGCCGCCATCGCGGAGGCGCGCGGCGCCGACCCCTTCGACACCTTCCTCGACCTCATCGTCGAGGAGGACGACCGCATCGTCGGCATCTTCGAGTACATCGCCGAGGACGAGATCCGTCGCGTGCTCGCGCACCCGCTGGTGATGGCGTGCTCGGACGGCCTCGTCATGCCCCCGGCCGAGGAGCTCGAGGGCACCGGGATGTACTGGCCCTGCAGCTACGGCGAGTACCCCGGCATCCTCGAGCGCTACGTGCGCGACGAACCTCTGCTGCGCCTCGAGGAGGCCATCCGCAAGATGACCTCCTTCCCCGCGCAGCGCTTCGGGCTGCACGACCGTGGGGTGCTGCGGCCCGGACTGGCCGCCGACGTCGTGGTCTTCGACCTCGAGCGCCTGCGCGACCGGGCGACCAACCCCTGGCCGCACACGTTCCCCTTCGAGAACGTCCCTCACGGCTACCCCGAGGGCATCGACGTCGTCGTCGTGAACGGGACGGTCGTCGTCGACGGCGGCGAGCACACCGGGGCGCTGCCCGGGCGCGTCCTGCGCCGGCGCTGACCCGCTTCGTGCGCCAAGGCCGGCCCGGACGGCAGGCGGTCGCCCGGGAGCGGCCGGCCGCCCGCGCCGCCGCCGACCGCGCCGACACCCGGTCTGCGCTGCCGGCAATCTTCGGCGACCGCGCGCCTACCTGACATCGCGTCCAATCGTGCTCCGTCGTGGCCCGCCGGCGCCGGCTGCGGTGCTCCAATTGCACTTGGACATCGTGTAGAGTTGCGGGGCCCGCGGCAGGAGCCGCGGGCCCCGGTCACCACGATTCGAGAAAGGCAGGGAGAAGGACCATGGCAGCAGACCCGACGACCTACGACATCGAGCTCGAGCACGTCACCAAGCGCTTCGGCGACTTCGTCGCCGTGAAGGACATGGACCTCAAGATCCGCAAGGGCGAGTTCTTCTCCCTGCTCGGCCCCTCGGGGTGCGGCAAGACCACGACCCTGCGCATGGTGGCCGGCTTCGAGCAGCCCACCGAGGGTGAGATCTACCTCGGCAACGCCCCCGTCGCCGGCGTGCCGCCCTACAAGCGCAACGTCAACACCGTGTTCCAGAACTACGCGCTCTTCCCGCATCTCTCGGTCTGGGACAACGTCGCCTTCGGCCTCAAGCGCAAGAAGGTCGAGAAGACGGAGATGCAGCAGCGTGTCGGCGAGGCCCTCGAGATGGTCGAGATGGACCAGATGCAGGACCGCAAGCCGCACCAGCTCTCGGGCGGCCAGCAGCAGCGCGTGGCGCTCGCGCGGGCGCTGGTCAACCGCCCGATGGTCCTGCTCCTCGACGAGCCGCTCGGGGCCCTCGACGCCAAGCTGCGCAAGGCGATGCAGCTCGAGCTCAAGAAGCTCCAGAGCGATGTCGGCATCACCTTCATCTACGTCACGCACGACCAGGAGGAGGCGCTCACGATGAGCGACCGCCTCGCCGTGATGAGCCAGGGGCTGGTCGAGCAGATCGGGTCGCCGGCCGACATCTACGAGAACCCGCAGTCGGCCTTCGTGGCCAACTTCATCGGCGTCTCCAACATCTACCTCTCCGACGTCGTGAAGGTCGACGGCGACGTCGCCGAGTGCCGTACCGACAAGGGCCTCGGGGTCAGGGTGGAGGTCCGCGATCACGACGCGCGCTCGGGCCAGAAGGTCGGCGTCGTGATCAGGCCCGAGAAGATCTCGATCGCCCCGGCGGAGGAGGCCGACCAGGTCGCCGACCGCGAGAACGTCTACGACGGCGTCATCAAGGCGGTCGTCTACATCGGGTCGGTGACGCAGTTCATCGTCGACGTCGAGGGCAAGCACCTCGCGCAGGTGCTGTACCAGAACCTCTACCACGCCGAGCGCAAGGAGTGGGTCGCCGGCCAGCAGGTCAAGATCGCCTTCTGGAAGGACAGCTGCTCCGTCATCACCGACGTCGACAAGGGCATGGCCGAGAAGGACCTCATGGGCGAGGTCGTCAGGCGCATGTGACCGGTGCCGGCGGGGCGCCGCGCGGCGGCGCCCCGCCGGCACACGCGAACGGACGTGACCGGCAGGGCCGGTCGCCGAGGCAGGGCGCGATGATCACGGTCCAGGACATCCTCGAGATCCCCGACCTGAACCTGCGGCTGCTCGCCGGCGGCAAGTCGACCAGCAACCCGGTGCGCTGGGTCCACATCACCGAGGTGCCCGACCCGACGCGCTGGCTGCGGGGCGGCGAGCTGCTCCTGACGACGGGCTACGGCTTCGTCGGCCCCGAGGAGCAGCAGCTCACCCAGCTCAAGCAGCTGATCGACCACAACATCTCGGGCCTCGGGTTCGGGACCGGCTTCAGCTTCGAGAAGGTCCCGGAGTGCCTCGTACGCCTCGCCGACGAGTACAGCTTCCCGCTCTTCGAGGTGCCCTACCACGTGCCGTTCATCGCCATCACCGAGGCGGTGGCCTCGAAGATCGTCAACGAGCAGTACGCGCTCCTGCAGCGCAGCCTCGCCGTTCACGAGAAGCTCACCAAGATCGTGCTCGAGGAGAAGGGCCTCGAGGCGATCCTCTCGACCCTCTCGGCCCTCGTCGGCTGTTCCGCCGTCCTCTTCGACTTCCACGGGGTCGTGCTCTGCGAGGCCGCCTACCGGCGGCACCTCGGCGCCGAGCTGGTCGCCGACCTCTGGCGGCACATCTCCGACCATCGCGCCGACCGCCAGGACTTCCGCCTCGCCGTCGACGGCGTCGGTACCGGGGTGCAGGTCTACCCCGTCGTCGCCTCGCACCGCATCGGCGCCTTCCTCGCCGTGGTCAAGGACTCGGGCGACTTCTCCGACTACGACCGCATCATCCTGCACCACGTGGTCACCGTCACCGCCCTCGAGCTGGTCAAGAAGAAGGCGGTCGCCGAGACCGAGAAGCGGCTCGCCGGCGACTTCTTCGACGAGCTCATCGCCAGCGACCTCTACGAGGAGGAGATCGCCCGCCGGCTGGTCTTCTTCGGCCTCGACCCGGAGGCCGAGCACCTGATCCTGCTGATCGACATCGACGGGCTCCCGGCCTCAGGCGACGGCGACCGCGAGCGGGGAGCGCTGCAAGACGTCAAGGAGCGCCTGCACTGGGCGGTCGACGAGTTCATGGCCAGGCGCGAGCTGCTCTTCATCTCGGCCTCGCGCAGCGACTCGGTCGTCGTCCTCGTGCAGCCGGGCCGCGAGGAGGGTCGCGAGATCCTCGCGACGGCCGGCGAGCTGCAGGAGACGATCGGCCGCATGCTGCCTGAGGTGACCGTGTCCATCGGCATCGGGCGCCCGCACCGTCCCCTGGTCGACCTGCGCCAGAGCTACTACGAGGCCCACTACGCGATCAAGATCCGCCGCCTCAAGGAGGCCGGCGGGGTCATCGCCAGCTTCGACGACCTGGGCTCCTACGGGCTGCTGCTCGGCCTCCAGGACACGCTCTCCCTCGAGGTCTTCTACGACAGCGTCCTCGGCCGCCTGCAGGAGTACGACCGGCAGAATTCGAGCGACCTCGTCAAGAGCCTCGCCTGCTTCCTCGAGGCCAACGGCCACTGGGGCGACGCCGCCGAGAAGCTGTACGTGCACCGTCACACGTTGCGCTACCGCATGAAGCGCGTCGAGGAGATCACCGGCCGCAGCCTCGACGACTCCCAGGACCGCATGGAGTTCTGGCTGGCGCTCAAGGCCCGGGAGCTGATCGAGCAGTCGCGCAAGGGCACGGTCCCGTCGCAGTCCTGACGCGGTCGCGGGTGGAGCTGCCCGGCTACGGCGACCGGTCGTGACCGGGCGTGCCTGCCGCTCTCTGACGTGACGGTCTGCGGCCCTACGACGTGACCAGGGCGCCCGCGTCGACGATCACGTTGACCCCTGTGACGGCGTCGTTCTCGAGGCAGAAGCGGACCCCGGCGGCGACCTGCGCGGGGGTGACGAGCCTGCCCGTGGCCCCCTTGGCGGCCGTGCGCAGGGCGGCGTCGCGGCGCTCATCGTCGACGAGGTCGACCGGTCCGGGGGCGACGCCGCAGACGCGCACGCCGTCCGGCGCCCAGGCGCGCGCCAGCATCTTCACAAGGTGGATCTGGGCGGCCTTCGCCGCCCCGTGCGCGGCGAAGGCCGCCCACGCCTGGATGCCGAGGAGATCGGTCACGACGACGATCGCGCCGCGCGTCACCGGTGTCGCGACGGCCTCGCCGTCCTGCGGTGCCGCGACAGTCCCGCCGGTCTCGTCCACCATCGCGTCGCGCGCCGCGCAGGCGGTGAAGAAGAAGCCCCGGGCGACGACGTCGAACGACGCGTCCCAGGCCGCCTCGTCGATCTCCTGCGGCGGCGTCGGCACGAAGGCGCCGCTGGCCGTGTAGAGCACGGCGTCGAGGCCGCCGAGGGCGCGCGCGGCGTCGGCGACGGCTGCGCGCGCGCCCTCGGTGGTCGCCGTGTCGGCGGCCAGCCCGACGACGTCGGGCGGCACCCCGAGCG
>JAZBOM010000283.1:0-4651 GCA_036351205.1 Thermoleophilia bacterium
CCCGCCCGCCGCGGCCCGCCGCTCCGTCTCTCGCGACGTCCTGGCCGGCCTCACCGTGGCCGCCGCCCAGGTCGGCAACGCGATGGCCTACACGCTCCTCGCGGGCGTCCCGCCGGTGCACGGCCTCTACGCGACGATGGTCGGCACGCCGGTCGCGGCGCTGACGGCCGGCTCGCAGCGCATGGCCGTCGTGCCGACCGCGGCCCTCTGCCTCGCCGCAGGCGGGGCGCTCGCGACGCTGCCGGCGGAGCAGCGCATCGCCGGCCTCTTCGTCCTCACCCTCCTCGCCGGCCTTCTCATGCTGGTCGCCGGCCTGCTGCGCGCCGGCGGCCTGATCCGCTTCATCTCGAGGGCCACCATGGTCGGCTTCATGGCCGGCGTCGCCGTGCAGATCATCCTCAGCCAGCTCACCGTGGTCACCGGCTTCACGAGCACTCACTCCAACCGGGCCGCACAGACGGGCGACCTGCTGCTGCACCTCGACGCCGTCGACCTGCCGACCCTGCTCGTCGGCGTCGCGGCGGTCGCCCTCGTCCTGCTCCTGTCGCGGACGCCGTTCCGCCTCCTGGCCATCGCCACCGCGCTCGTCGTCCTGACCGTCGCGGTCGCGCTGCTCGACCTGCCGTCCGTGGCCGTGGTCGAGGACATCGCCCAGATCCCCGACGGCCTGCCGCTGCCCCAGCTGCCCGACCTGTCGCTCGCCCCCCGCCTGCTCCTCCCCGCCCTGGCCCTCGCGATCATCGCCCTCGTTCAGGGCGCCGGCATCAGCTGGACGGTGCCCAACGCCGACGGCGGCTGGGGCGACACGAGCCGGGACTTCGTCGGTCAGGGGGCCGCCAACGTCGCCGGCAGCTTCTTCGGCGGCGGGCCCATGGGCGGCTCCGTGCAGGCGACGGCCCTCAACGTCCGCGCCGGCGCCCGCTCGCGATGGTCGCTCGTGGTCGCCGGCGCCGCCGTCGCGGCGGTCGTCGTCGGCGCCGCCCCGCTCGTCGCCCAGGTGCCCCTCGCGGTCACGGGCGGCATCCTGCTGGTCGCCGCCGCGAGCGCCATCGACCTTCGCGCCGTGCGCGACATCTGGCGGGCCGACAGGCTGTCGGCAGGCGTGATGGTGATCACCTTCGTGCTGGTCCTGCTGATCCCGCTCCAGTACGCCGTACTCGCCGGCGCGGCCATCTCGGTGCTCAAGTACATCTACCTCGCCTCCCTCGACGTGCGTGTGGTCGAGATCGAGGTCTCCGACGGCCGCCTGCACGAGCGCTCCTGCCCGCTCGCGCTCCGCGACGACAGCGTCACCGTGCTCGACATCTACGGCAGTCTGTTCTACGCCGCCGGCCCCAAGCTCCGCGCCTCGCTGCCCGCCGCCGGCGCGGCGCGGCGCGCGGTGGTCGTGCTGCGCCTGCGCGGGCGCGGCACACTGCAGAGCGCGACCATCGCCCTCATCCGCAACTACGCCGCCGAGCTCGCCGCCGGCGGCGGACGCCTCTACCTGTCGGGCGTCGGGCCCGAGATGATGGGGCAACTCCGGCGCACCGGGCTGCTGCGGACGCTGGGCGAGGACGCGGTCGCGCCCGCGACCGACGAGCCCTACGGGTCGTGCGAGGCGGCTCGTGTGCGGGCCGAGGCCTGGCTCGCCGGGCAGACCGGCGGCGGCGCAGCCGGGCGGCGCGAAGACGGCGCAGCCGAGCCGCGCGGAGAGGCCACGGTGAAGCAGGGCGGCAGCGAGGGTACGGCGGCGCGCAGCGAAGACGCGGCGGCGCGCGACCCGGCCGCCGGCTGAGACGACAGGGCGCGCCGCCGGGCGGGGCTTACGCCTCCGCGGCGCCGGCGGCGTAGGCCTTCTGCAGGATCTCCGCCACCTCCGGCCGGGTGAACCACTCCGGCAGCTTCCTGCCTTTGGCGAGGTAGTCCTCCCGCACCTGGGTGCCCGAGATCGCGAAGACGCGCGCGCCCGGAGGGACTTCGCTCACCTCTTCGTAACGGTCCTCGTCGGCCAGGTAGACGAGTTCCTCGAACCCCACCGGCGCCACGCCCACCTCGGCGGCGTACCGCCGCGCCGTCTCCAGCGCCTCATAGGGCCCGTAGAACGGCTCACCGTGCGAGTCCTTGCCCGGCCCGGCGTGGTCGCGCCCCATGATGAGGTGCGAGGCGCCGTAGTTGCGGCGCACGATCATGTGCCACACCGCCTCGCGCGGACCGGCGAAGCGCATGGCCAGCGGCATGAGCGAGAGCAGCGTCGTGGCCGCGTCGTAGTACTCGCGCACGAGGACCTCGTAGGCCTCGACGCGCAGGGCGTGGTGTACGTCCTGCGGTCGCGTCACGCCGACGGCGGGATGGATGAGCAGCGCGCCGCCCACGGCGGCCGCGGCGCGCTTCGTGATCTCCTCGTGGATGCGGTGCATCGGGTTGCGCGTCTGGAAGGCGACGACGGTGTCGTGCCCCAGGGCGGCGAGCGCCGCCCGCGTCGCCGCCGGCGTGCGGCACAAGGGGCCGTGGAGGCGGTGCCGGGGCAGGTCGAGCACGACCGGGCGGCCGGCGACGTTGTACCCCGGCCGCCCCGCCGACTCGGCGATGAGAGGGTGGGCGGCGTCGGTCGTGCCGAGCACGGCACGCAGCTCGCGCCCGACGTCGCAGCGATACACCTCGTCGACGGCGACGACCGCGACCACGGCGCCGTGCTCGTTCGTCAGCGCGATCTCTTCGGGGGCGCCGCGCAGGTCCTCGGCGCGCGCGGGCAGGACGAGCGGGACCGGGAAGACCGTGCCGTCGGCGAGGCGCATCTCCTCGAGCACCCTGTCGCGCTCCTCACGTCCCATGTAGCGGTCGAGGGGCGAGAACGCACCGACGGCGAGCATCTCGAGGTTGTACTGGCCTCTCGGAGACAGCAGGACGCGCGGGAGCCGATGTGCGCGTTCGAGCAGCTCCGCGCGCTCCTCCTCAGGGACGACGAGGTCGACGAGGCGGCCCCCGAAGGGCGATATGAGGCCGGAGGGGCGCGGTGACGACGACATGCCCGTGCTCACCGCGCCCCCGTGACCTCAGGCTGCCCTACGGGCGCAGGCGGGCGTCGTACATCGCCTGGTAGTACGGCAGGCACGTGTCGTACATCGCCTTCAGCTCGGGCACGTCGTCGACCGTGTACTCGAAGGTCTCCATATCCCTCTGGAAGCCGGTGCTGTCGCCGGCGTCCAGGTGCCACATCTCCCAGTCCTTCCACTCCGGCTGGAACACGGGCTCCCAGGTGAGCGACTCGGGCAGGTAGGGGATGCCGACCTTCGCGCAGTACTGCTCGACCACCGACGCGGCGTCGATGAGCAGGTCCTCGGCGTCGACGACCGCCGGCACCTCGCCGGTGATCTCCTTGGCGAGCTCGAAGAGCTTGAACTGCGACTCGAAGCCGATCTCGCGCAGCGTGACGCCCGGGTCGAGCTTGTGGTAGGAGACCAGCGTCAGCGCCGGGTCGCGGATGATGAACGTGTTCACGAAGCGCTTCATGAACTCCTCGTCGGCGCGGTCGCTGACGTAGTACGACATGTCCTTGAAGAACACCGGCTTGTCGGCGGCCGCGGCCTCGATCATCTCGAGCGTGCCCTCGAAGGACCGGGGATGGCCCTCCTGGGGCTGCATACCCACCGGCTCCTTCGCCTTGGCCTCGAGGTAGAAGTAGTATCCGAACGGCTCGTGGATGACCTTGAAGTCGCCGCGCTCCATCATCATGCGCTCGAAGCCGGTCGAGATCGAGCGGGGGACGGACCAGAGGGGGACGATCTTGTTCATGCAGGTGCTCCTCGTCGAGCGGTACAGGGCCGGTGACGCGACGGCGGAGGATGGCCGGGCGCGATGCGGCATGGGGGAGCTCACGACCGCGGCCAGACCCTCGTGACGTCCGCCGACACCCTAGCATCACGGCGCGGCGCTGGCAACATCCCGGCGACGGAATCCTAGCAATACGAACAGATTCTGATACGGTACTGAACTGAAGAGGACGAATCACGATGCCAAGCGATTTCAGGGGGCGAAAACGATATGAATCCTGAACCACCGCCGGTGGTCCGCCAGGGGTCATTGCCCCACGGCACCCTCACGCTCGACGATCTCGACCGCCACATCATGAAGCTGCTGCGGCACGACGGACGCCTGACGTACGCCGAGATGGCGCGCACGGTCGGCGTCTCCGAGCCGACGGTGCGCAAGCGCATCGACCGCCTGACGCACGCCGGGGCGATCACCATCATGGCCCGCATCAACCCCGCGCCCATCGGGTTCCCCGTCGACGCCTTCATCGGCGTCAGGGCCGAGCGCGGTCGCGTGATGGAGGTCGGCAGCAAGCTCGCGGCGATGGAGCACGTGGCCTACGTGGCCTACGTCGCCGGCAGCTTCGACATCGTGATCGAGGCCTTCCTGCCCGACACCGAGGGCCTCTTCAAGTTCCTCAACGAGGACCTCGAGGCGGTCGACGGCATCAGCTACGCGGAGACGTGGCACGTGCTGCGCACCGAGAAGTTCTTCTACAACTGGGAGGGCGAGGACGTCGGCCTGAACGACGCCGACTGAGGCCCTCTGGGCGCACGCGGCCGGCACGCGGCGGTGAGAACGGCGGCGGCGGTGAAGCGAAGGGCGGCGGGGCGGCCTCATGGCCGCCCCGCCGCCCTTC
>JAZBOM010000284.1:0-2708 GCA_036351205.1 Thermoleophilia bacterium
AGTGCCGCACCCTCGTCGACGCCGGCCACCAGGTCGCGTACATGGCGCCGGGGGAGGAGGAGGGCTTCGACGCCCACGGCGTGCTGCACCTGCCGCTGCCGGCGCGGCCGCGCGCGCAGCGCGCGCTTCACACGCCGGCGATCCTCAAGACGGTACGCGCGCTGCGGCCCGCCGTCGTCCACGTGCACGACCCCGAGCTGCTCGCGCTCTTCCCCGCCCTGCGGCCGCTCGTGCCGCGGCTGGTCTACGACATGCACGAGTACGTGCCGCAGCAGGTCGCGGCCAAGCACTACATCCCGGCGCCGGTCCGGCCCGCCGCCTCGGGCGCCGCGGCCGTCGGCCAGCGCACGCTGGCCGCCCTGGCCGACGGCGTCGTGACGGTGACGGAGGCCCAGCTGGAGGCGCTGGGGCAGCGCCCGGCGCTGCGTGCCACGCTGCCCAACTACCCGCGCTTCGCGCGCTTCGCCGACCCCCGGCCGCGGCCCGACCTGGCCGACGACCGCCTCAAGCTCGTGTACGTCGGCAGCCTCTCGAAGGGCCGCGGCTGCGGCGTGATGCTCGACGTCGTGGCACAAGTGGCCGACCGCGCCGTCCTCTACCTCGGGGGCACGTTCGCCGACCCCGAGTGGGGCCGCGAGGTCGAGGCCCGCGTCGCCGGCGAACTCGCCGGCGCGGTGCGCCTCCTCGGCCGCGTGCCTCCCGCCGAGGTGCCCGCCGTGCTCGCCGCCGCCGAGGTCGTCTGGGTGCCGGCGCAGCAGACCTCGCAGTACGCCCTGCCGACCGTCGCGACGAAGCTGTACGAAGGTCTCGCCGTGGGGCTCGCGGCGCTGGTCTCCGACCTCCCCGGGCGCAGCGAGCTCGTGCACGAGGAGCGCTGCGGCATCACCGTGCCGCCCACGGTCGAGGGCCACCTGCGCGGCGTCCGGCGGCTCATCACGGACCGCGACGCCGTCGCGCCGATGGGCGAGCGTGGCCGTCGCGCCGTTCGCGAGCGCTACTCCTGGGAGGTCGTCGAGGGCCGTCTGGTAGACTTCTACGCCGACCTGACGAGGGGAGTCGCGCGCCCATGACCATCGAGCGGTACACCAACGTGCTCGTCCTGGCCCCGCACACCGACGACGGCGAGTTCGGCTGCGGCGGCACCATGGCGCGCCTCATCGAGGGCGGGGCACGCGTCACCTACGCCGCCTTCAGCACCGCCGCCAAGAGCGTCCCCGAGGGCTTCCCCAAGGACGTGCTCAAGCGCGAGGTGCGCGCGGCCACCGCTGTGCTCGGCATCCCCGAGACCGACCTCAAGGTCTACGACTTCGAGGTCCGCACCTTCCCGACCGTGCGCCAGGAGATCCTCGAGGAGATGATCGTCCTCCAGCAGGAGCTCCGCCCCGACTGCGTGCTGATGCCGGCCCTCATCGACCTCCACCAGGACCACAAGACGGTGGCCGAGGAGGGCCTGCGCGCCTTCAAGCGCACCACGGTGATGGCCTACGAGATCCCCTGGAACAACATCAACTTCAACCACCAGGCGTACGTGCGCCTCGAGGACCGCCACGTCGAGAAGAAGGTCCAGGCCCTGGCCTGCTACGAGAGCCAGGGCCACCGCAACTACACGCGCGAGGACTACATCCGCAACATCTCGCTCACCCGCGGCATCGACGTGGGCCTCGACCACGCCGAGGTCTTCGAGGTCTACCGCCTGATCCTCTAGCGGCCCCGGCCACCCAGCCCTCATGACCCTGCCCCCCCTGAAGCTCGTGCTCACCGCGGTCGGCTGCCCGGGCGCCTCCACGCTGATCCGCATGCTCAAGGCGAACGGCGAGCGCGAGCTCGCGATCCACGGCGTCGACATGCGCGACGAGGCCATCGGCCGCTTCCTGTGCGACGACTTCACACAAGTCCCTGCCGGCTCGAGCGAGGAGTACCCCGGGGCGCTCGAGGAGGTCGTGACGCGGGTGCGGCCCGACATCGTCTTCGTGCAGTCGTCGGCCGAGGTCGGGCCGGTCGCACGTCACCGTGCCGCCCTCGAGCGCTGCGGGGCGCGCGTCCTCGTCGCCGGGCCGACGGCCATCGACCTCTGCAACGACAAGGCGGCGATGGCCGCCGCGCTCGAGGGGTCCCCGGTGCCGCAGCCGCGCACCCTGCAGCCGGCGAGCCTCGAGGAGTTCGTCGCCGGCTGCCGCGAGCTCGGCTACCCCGGCGTGCCCGTCTGCTTCAAACCGCCGGTGGCCAAGGGGTCGCGCGGCTTCCGCGTGCTCTCCGCCGACGTCGACCGCGTGCGCCAGCTCCTGCACGCGCGGCCGCTCAGCCGCGCGATGACGCTGGATGAGTTCGTCGACCTCTTCCGCGGCGTCGACCCCTTCCCGCGCCTTCTCCTCATGGAGTACCTCGAGGGTCCCGAGTTCACCGTCGACGCGCTCGTCGACGGCGGCGAGCTCGTCCTTCACCAGACGAAGACCCGCGAGCACGTCGAGACCGGGGTCGCCATGGCCTTCCGCACCGTCGAGCGCCCGGACCTCGTCGCGACCGCGGGCCACGTCTGCCGCGCCCTGGCTCTCGACTGGTTCGTCAACGTCCAGTTCATCGGCGACCGCCTGCTCGAGGTCAACCCGCGGGTCTCGACCTTCGTCTACCAGGAGGACTTCATCCTCCCGTACCTCGGCCTCAAGTACGCCCTCGGCGAGCTCGACGCTGAGGCGATCGCCGCGGCGCAG
>JAZBOM010000285.1:0-5282 GCA_036351205.1 Thermoleophilia bacterium
GAGCGGATCGAGCACGACCTCGATCAAGGTGAAGATGATCACCACCCAGACGAAGGCGGACGCAGTGACCGTGAAGCCGTCGAGGACCGCGGCGGCGATGAGCAGCCCCGCCGCGTTGGCCAGCAGGCGCAGCACGACGGCGGCCAGCAATCTCAGCATGCTGTACTCCTTTCCGGTCGGCGCGAGGCCCCGGTACGTGTTCGACAAGGTTCGTGACGAGCGGTGGCTGCCCTGCACGTCGTACCCGCCGGCGCTGGTTTGGAGTCCTCCGCCTCCAGTGGCGGTCGCAGAGCGAGCGGCCGCGCCTCCACACCCCCCCGGGTGGCCGTGTTCGCGCCGCGAGACGCACTCGCAGACGCCGTCCGCCGACGGTTGACGCGGCATCCCGGGGCCATTCACAATGCCGTGCCCTTACCAATGGGTAACGTCAGTGCTCGCAGGCACGCCGCCCTCGCAGGCCTCGCCCCGGGGCCCGCGACAGCTGATCGTGGCGGCGCGGTCTGCACCCGCCCGAACCAGGAGGAAGAGCAGTATGCGCAAGTCAGCACAGGTGCTCCTCGTCGCCTTGGCCGTCGTCGCCCTCGGGCTGGCGCTCACGGCGTGCGGCGACGAGGCCACCCCCGAGGAGGCGAAGCAGCAGCTTCGCACCGACCTCGACGCGTTCAAGGCCTCGCTCGAGGATATGAAGGCGCTCAGCGTCAACTCAACGGTCGACGATTGGCAGGCGGCAAAGGCCGACGCCCAGGCGACGTGGGACACGGCCGTGGAGTCGGCCAAGGACGTCAAGGAAGCCGAGATGGACGAGGTCGAGGCGGCGTGGGACGACCTCGCGCAGACGGTCGACGACATCAGCGGCGACACCCCTGTCTCGGAGATCGTCCCCTCGATCGTCGCCAAGATCGACGCCCTCAGGGCGGCCTACGAGGATCTCCTCAACGGCCTGGAGTAAGTCGAGGCTCCAAGGCTCACGCGCCTGCCTTCGATACATCCCCGTCGACAGTCACGGCGAGCAGCGCGAACGGCGGCGGCGTCCTGAGGACGCCGCCGCCGTTCGCGTATCATCGTGAGTGAGCGCTGCGGCTCTGGGGCCGCGGCGCGCCGGCTCGAGGCGTTCGTGGAGGGACTCCGTGCCGAGATGGACTCGCTCCGCCCCGCGCGCAGCGCTGCTCGCTCTCCTCTGCGTCGGAGCCGCCGGCTGCGCCGGTCCCGGCACCCCGTCGGGTGACCGGCCGGCGACTCCCGCGGCGGGATCGACGTCAGCGACCGCGTGGGGGCGGTCGAGCATCGTCGAGACACTCGACGCCCGCGGGCTCACGACGATGGCGCGCCTCGTGCGTGCCGCCGGCCTCGAGGCGCGCCTCTCCGGCCCCGGTCCCTACACCCTTGTCGCACCCACCGACACGGCGTTCGAGGTCGTCCCGGCGGTCCGGCTCGAGCGCGTCGCTGCCCGGCGCGACCGCGCCGAGGCCTTCGTGCTCGACCATCTGCTCGCCGGTCGCGTGCCTCCCGAGGCGCTGAGCGACGGCCTGCAGACGCTGACGATGTACGCGCCGGAGGGGCTCCAGGAGGCCGGACACCGGCTGACCTGGGCCGTGGGCGCCGGGGCCCTCGGCGTCGACGGCGCTCGGGTCACGGTCGTCCTCGAGGCCGCGAACGGCGTCGTCTACGTGGTCGACCGGCTGCTGCCGCCCGCGCCCGAGGCGTGGGCACGCCCCGCGCGGGCCTCGCCCGGCGAGCGCGTCACCGTGCTCTGCCGCTGGGTCGACGCCGACGGGACCCCGGTCGCAGGTGCCCGATGCATGTTCGGATGGCATTTCGGCGACTGGATGCCGCACGACGAGACCGTGACCGACGCCCACGGCGTCGCCCGCTGCACCCGCGTGGTCCCGTCCCACCCGGGCACCGACCGCGTGCTGGTCACGGTCACGGCGCGCGGCGCGCTCCCCACGCGCACCGTGGTGGCGGTGTTCGACGTGCGCTGAGACGGCAACCTGCGTCCGAGCTCAGGGCCTCGCGACCGCCCGGGCGCCGCGGTGCCACGATCGCGAGCACGGCCACGGCCCGGCGATGGCGGCGGTCGCCGGCGCCGCAGACCGCGCTACGAGTGTCGCCGGAAGGCGGCCACGGCCAGCGCGCCGGCCGCGGCCGCGACGGCCGCCACGATCGCCAGCTCGCCCCAGTTCCAGCCTTCGCCAAGCCACGGGTCCTGGATCGCCATGACGCCGTGCCACAGCGGCATCGCCTTCCCGATGTTCTGCATGGTCGAGCTCATGACGTCGACCGGCGGGCCGGCGCCGGAGACCATCATCATGACGAAGAAGAGCATGACGCCGAAGCCCTGGGCGGCGCGCGGCGAGGGAACCACGGCGCCCAGCAGGATGCCCAGCGCCGCGAAGGCGGTCGCGGTCACGAAGAACGCGACCAGCGGGCCGAGGACCGCCTCCGGCGCCGGGAAGTCGTAGGCGAGGTAGGCGGCCACGACGACGAGCAGCCCGCCGGCCGCGGCCAGCACGTACTGCACGGCGACCTGGGCGGCGAAGACGGTGGAGGCGGGGATGGAGGCGGCGCGGAAGCGCCGCAGCACCCCGCGCTCGCGGTACGCCGCAAGGTGCGCCGGCACCATGACCAGGCCGACTGCGGCCGCGGCGAGGGCGACGTAGGCGGGCACGTAGTAGCTGAGCGGCGAGACGCCGCGGAAGGCGACGGGGTCCCCCGGCTCGGGCTCGGCCGGCGCCGTACCGAAGACTTCGGCGAGCACGAACAGCATGACGAGTGGGAAGCCGATCGCAAACACGACCGTGAGCGGCTCGCGGACGAACAGCTTGAGCTCCTCCCAGGTCAGCTTGCGCCAGAGCCGCATCGCCCTACTCCAGCCCGTGACCGGTCAGTCTGAGGAAAGTGTCCTCGAGGGTGGGGCGCTCGACGCGCAGGTCGGGCGGCTCGAGGCCGCGCGCGAGAAGCGCCCCCGCGACGTGCGCGAGCACCGGTCCGTCCCCGGTCACCGTGACGGTGCCGCCGCGACGCTCGACGCCGCGCACGTGAGGGACGGTCACCAGCCAATCGACGTCGGGGGCCCCTTCGGCCGCCGTCGCGGCCGTGAACTGCACCCGCACGGCGCCGGCCGACGCCTCGATCAAGGCGCTCGGCGTGCCCATGGCGACGATGCGCCCAGCGTCCATGACGGCCACGCGGTCGCAGAGCCGCTCCGCCTCGTCCATGAAGTGGGTGACGAGCACGACCATCGTGCCGCGCTCGCGGATCGCCTCGATGAGACCCCAGGTGACGTGTCGCGCCGCGGGGTCGAGGCCGGTCGTCATCTCGTCGAGGAAGACGACCTCGGGGTCGGTCACGAGGGCGAGGGCTACGAGCAGGCGCTGGCGTTGGCCGCCGGAGAGGCTGGCGAACGCCGCGTCGCGCTTCGGCGCCAACCCCCAGGCCTCGAGCACCTCGGTCCAGTCGACGGGCCGTGGCGACGCGGCGGCGAACAGGTCGAGCGCCTCCCAGACGCGCATGCGGTCGGGCAGGTGCGACTCCTGGAGCTGGCACCCGACCCTGCCACGCAGGCGCTCCGGGTGAGCGAGCGGATCGACGCCGAGCACGCGCACCTCACCGGCATCGGGCCTGCGCAGCCCCTCCAGGCACTCGACGGTCGTCGTCTTGCCGGCGCCGTTCGAGCCCAGCAGGCCGAACACCTCGCCCGCCTGCACGGCGAAGCTCACGCCGTCGACGGCCGTCGTCGCGCCGTACGACTTGCGCAGGGCGTCGACGACGATGACGGGGTCTGGCTCGCTGGCGCTCACGGCGGTGCTCACTCTCCCGAGGTGGCAGGTCCCCTGGGGGCCAAGCGCCAGTGTGACATCGCGGAGGACGGTCACACAACGCCTTCCCTCGGCAGGCCTGCGCACCCGTGCCAGCCGGGCGCACGGCCGACGCGTACAATGCGCTCACCCCTGCCGTGACAACCGGCCGACCGGGAGGTCGCCACATGACAGCTCAGGTCCTCGGCATCAGCGGCAGCCCGATCGCGGGCGGCAGCACGGACCGCATCGTGCGGCGCATCCTCGATGCGACCGGCCTCGAGTCCGAGTTCGTCCGCCTCTGGGACCTCGACGTCCAGCCCTGCAAGGCCTGTCTCGCCTGCGCGGCCTCCAACGTCTGCACCGGCTTCGACGACGACTGGCTGCCGCTGGCGACGAAGATCTTGGGGGCCGACGCCCTCGTCCTGGGCGGCTGGGCGCCGTTCAACATCCTCGACGCGCGCACCAAGACAGTGCCCGAGCGCATGTTCTCGCTCCGCCACTCGATCCTGCTGGGCGCCGGCAAGATGGGCGTCGCCGTCGTCACCGGCACCGTCGACCCCGTGCCCATCGCCGACAGTCTGCTGGCCTGGTTCGCGACGGAGGGGCTGCGACCCCTCGGCCGCGTCACGCCGGCGGGCACCGACCCGTGCTGGTCCTGCGGCTTCGGCGATGCCTGCGTGCAGGGGGCGCCCGTGCCCCTCGTGCGCGGCGAGTACGACCTCTTCGAATACCCGTACGCGGACCGGCTCCCGGCGCCGGAGGACTTCGCCATCTCCCCCGAGGTGATCCCGCCCCCCGTCGAGGATCAGGCCCACGTCGTGGCGGAGGCGGAGAGACTCGGGCGCGAGATCGCCGTCGGAGCGAGGCAGAGCGAGAGCGAGCGGCGCAGGGCTCTTGAGGAGGTGGCACCCGGAGCCGCGGCGCTCGAGCCGCTCCCGCGGCTCCGCGCGCTGCTCGAAGCCGGCGCGACGGGGGTACCGGCGGACGTGGGCGAGGAGCTCTCCACGCTCCTCGCGCAAGCCGGGGAGCAGGCGGCCCGCGGTGCCGCACGCGGCGCCGTCATCAGCCTGCTCGCCCTCGGCCGCAGGGCACTGCTCCGCAGCGAGGACGCCGCGGCGACCGAGACCCTCGTCCGCGAGGTGCGCCACGTCGTCGCCGACCTCTACGAGGCGGCCGCGACGGGGTGACGCGGCCGCTGAACACGATGCGGGGGCCCGGCGACGGACCCGCCGGGAGAACCCGCGTCCTGCCCCCGCTCGTCCGCCCCGGCGACGTCCGCGAGAGCGGCGTCCGCGACGGCGGCGGCGCGCCTCAGGAGAGGCGGAAGCGCGCGACGGCCACGGCGAAGAGCCCCGCCGACCAGGCGAGCGCGAGGCCGAAGGCCGGCAGCACGTCGGCGACGCCGTAGCCTTGGGCGATGATGCCGCGCAGGCCGTCGAGGATCCACGCCGTCGGCAGCACGTGCCCGACGGAGCGGAAGGC
>JAZBOM010000286.1:0-7762 GCA_036351205.1 Thermoleophilia bacterium
CGCGGGCGACCGGCGCTCAGTTCGTCGGACCGCCGTTCGTGCTGTACCCCGAGATGCCCAGCGCAGAGTTCCCTATCGCGGTGTGCATGCCTGCCGCGCCGGGAGCGGTGGCCGGGGACGAGGTGGCGCTCGAGGAGCTCCCGGCAGTCGAGGCGGCCACGCTCCTCTATCAGGGACCGTACGACGGGATGGAGCCGTCCTGGCGGCGTCTCATGGAATGGGTCGGGGCGTCCGGCCGGCAGCCGGCGGGCCCGGTGCGCGAGGTCTACCTGAGCGACCCCGACCAGGTCGGCGAGGAGGAGTTGCTCACCGAGCTGGTCGTGCCGCTGGCGTAAGGCCGCAGGCGGCGAGCGTCGCCGCGAGCGCACGTGAGCGGCCGCAGTGACGGGACGTAGCGGCAGCTCTGCCGTAGCGACGGGGGCGGCGGCTCTCCCGAGCCGCCGCCCCCGTCGCCCGCGTCCCCCCCTCGCCCGAGGCGCAGCTACTTCAGCAGCTCGCGCACCAGCTCCTCGGCGAAGAGCGCCTGGAAGGCGACGTCCTTGACGTGGATGCGCTCGTCGACGTTGTGGTAGCGGTCGAAGACGGTCGGCCCGTCTTCGACGAGGTACGGGCCGAAGCCGTAGGCCACGATGTCGGGGAACGCCACGCGGAACCAGTTCGAGTCGGTGAACCCGACGCAGTGCGTCGCCGCCACGCAGCCCTGGGGTACGTGCCTGCCCAACACCGCCGAGATCGCGTCCGCGAACGGACCGTCCGTCGCCGAGGCGTTGCCGCGCACGACGCTGAACCACTCGAGGCTCCAGTCGCCCTCGACGCCGGCGAGCGCGGCGTCGATCTCGGCGCGCACGTCGTCCTCGGTCTGCCCCGCCGGCATGCGACAGTCGACGAAGAGCTCGACCGTCTGGGGGAAGACGTTCACCGCCTTGCTGCTCGAGTGCACGATGGTCGGCGAGAACGTCACCCCGTAGAGCGGCTCGAGCAGGCGGCCGAGGAGCCCGTCGCCGGCGTGCAGCTCCTCGAGCGCCGCGCGTGCCGTCGTCACGTCGAGCAGGCGACGGCGCATCTCCACGTCGTCGACGAGCAGCTCGACGTACTCGGGCGAGACGGTGGCGAGAGAGACGCTCGGCCGGTAGTCGTGCAGAGCACGGATCAGGCCCGCCGCGTCGACCACGGCGTTGCCGTGACGCAGCGGCACCGAGGCGTGGCCGCCCTCGCCCTTCACGGTCAGCTTGAACTGCGCGGTGCCCTTCTCGCCGGTCTGGAGTTCATAGAGGCGGCGGCCGTCCGGCAGGTTCAGGAACTCGCCGCCGCCCTCGTTCAGCAGGTAGTCGCAGCCGACGAGGTCGGGCCGGTTCTCGGTCAGCCAGCGGGCGCCGGCCACGGCGCCTTCTTCTTCGTCGGCCGTGGCCGCGTAGACCACCGTGCCGGCGAAGTCGCGGCCGCTCGCGGCCAGGCGGCGCACCGCCACGGCGTGCGCCGCCACGAGGTTCTTGATGTCGGCCGCGCCGCGGCCCCAGACCCAGTCGTCACGGACCTCGCCGGCGAACGGCGGCACGGCCCAGGTCTCAGCCTCGGCCGGCACGACGTCGGTGTGGGCGAGCAGGGTGATCGTCGGGCCCGGCCGCGAGCCCTCCAGACGCAGCACGAAGCTGCGCCGGTGCTCGGGCTCGCCGACGATCTCGCCCTCGAGCCCGTGCTCACCGAACCACGCGGCGAGGAACTCGGCCGCCCGCGTCTCGTTGCCGGGCGGGTTCGTGGTGTCGATGCGCAGCAGCTGCCCGAGCAGCTCCACCACTTCGTCCTGACGCTCCGCCAGCGCGCGCTCGTCCACTTCCACTCCCTGCACCGGTACCTCCCCGCGTCGTCGGCCGCCGCGCCGCCGGCAGCCCGCCGTCGAACATCCCGTGGATGGCCCACGCATCGTCGTCCGCACCGTCGCGGGTCCGCGCGTCGCCGAGCGACACGAGCCGATGTCCGTGGAGCCCCGGCCATCATATGTCACGCGCGTCCCGGCCCGCCTCACGCCCCGTCGACACGCCCGGCGCGGCCTCGCGCGACGCGTGACCGCCTCCGCGGGGTTGCGGTACACTGTCCCCCCGCGCGGAGAAGTGGCCGAGTGGTTGAAGGCAACCGCCTGCTAAGCGGTTAAGGGGCGACAAGCTCCTTCCCGGGTTCGAATCCCGGCTTCTCCGCCAGCCCTCCCCCATCGCGTACGACGACCACGCACGCGCTCGCCGCAACTCGCACCCGACCGCGTCGGGATCGCGCCGCGCGCCCCTGTCCTTCGCTTTTCGCGGGCGTCGCGGGTCGGGTATACTGCTCTCCCCAGTGCGCCTGTAGCTCAGTTGGATCAGAGCGTCGGTCTACGGAACCGAAGGCCGCAGGTTCGAGTCCTGCCAGGCGCACCACTCCCCACCTCGCACGGCGCAAGACACTGCCGTAGTGCTCATCTGACGCCACCTGATCCCTCCCGGTCGCGGGGTTCGCGGCACCCGCGGCTCCGTGACCTCCTTTGCGATCTCGAGCGGCATCGTCGCCCCGGCCGCGGCGAGGCGGACGTGCGGATCCAGCGCCTCGACGCGCATGACGCCCGGCGACGTCTTCCGCACAGGGGAATGACCGAAGGGGGTGTAGCCTTGAGCCGACCACGGAGTGGGAGGAGTGAGCGAGGATGGCGGATCGACCGGGCGAGGCAGCAGGGACTCTCTTCGACACGGCGCGCGCAGCCGTCTACTGGCAGGGCGGCGACCCACGCTGGCAGCCGGCCGGCGTCGCACCCCTGACGACCACCGAGCGCGCGGACGTGTGCATCGTCGGCGGCGGCTTCACCGGCCTCTGGACGGCGCTCTGGATCAAGCGGCTCGCGCCCGAGACCGACGTCGTGATCGTCGAGCGCGAGTACTGCGGGGCCGGCGCCAGCGGGCGCAACGGCGGCTGGGTGAACGGCTGGGACGACGCGCTGCCCAAGCTTGTCGCCCACTTCGGCCGGGACGCCGCGCTGTGGCTCCTCGATGCCTCCCAGCGCGGCCTCGACGACATCCGTGACACGGTGCGCGACGAGGCCATCGACTGCGACCTCGCGTTCGACGGCGGCCTGGTCGTGGCGCTCTCCCCGGCCCAGGTCGACGGCGTGCTCGAGGCTGCGCATCTGGCCCGCGACCTGGGCCGCGACGGTCTCTTCCGCGTCCTCGACAAGGACGAGGCCGTCGACCTGTCCGGCGCGCCCGCGGCGGAGGCCGGCGTGGTGGTCGTGCAGGCCGGCCGCGTCCAGCCCGCGCTCCTGGTGCAGGGGCTGCGCCGGCTGGCGGTCGCGGCCGGCGTCCGCGTCTACGAGGCCACGCCGATGGTCGGCCTCGAGCGCACGCTGCCCGCCGTCGTCACGACCCCCTCCGGGTGCGTGACCGCCGACAAGGTGGTCCTCGCCGCCGGGGTCCGGCTCTCGGCCCTCGCCGAGCTGCGCCGCACCGTCTTCATCATCCCCTCTCACGTGGTCGCCACGGCGAGCTCGCCGGACGCGCTGGACCGCCTCGGCTGGGCGTCCGGCCGGCCGTTCGCCGACGGACGCATCGCGGTGCACTACGCCCAGCGCACGGCCAGCGACCGCGTCGTCTTCGGCCGCGGCGGCGGGCGCCTCGGGTACGGCGGCCGCGTCATCGCGGCCCACTACCACGACGACCGGGAGATCGCCGAGATCGTGGCCGACATGCACGCCATGCTGCCGGCGACCCGCGAGCTGGCCGTGGAGTGGCGCTGGGGCGGGCCCATGGAGCGCACCCAGCACGGCATCCCCTGGGTCGGCACCCTGGGCAAGTACCGCAACCTCCACTACGGCATGGGCTACGCGGGCAACGGCGTCACGTCGTCCAACCTGATCGGCCGGACGATGGCGTCGCTCTCCCTGGAGCTCGACGACGACTACGCTCGATCGCCGCTCGTCTCCGAGCCGCCGAGCTACCTGCCGCCGGAGCCCATCCGCTCGGCCGGCGCCCGTGTCGTGCGCAACGCCATCGAGCGCTGCGAGGTGCTGGAGGACCAGGGTCGCAGACCCGACCCGGTGTCGCGGGCGCTGCGGCGCGGCCTCAGCGTCTCCACGCCGAAGGGCATCGCGCTCTGGCGCCGCGACAGGATGGACTGATCCGCGGCGGCGTCGGCGTCGGCAGGGGGCGGGTCAACGCGACGAGCCTCTCGACAGTCTGCAGCTCCTGTGCGAGCGTTGTGCGTGTCACCCGGTCGCTCGCCAGCTCAGGCGCAGACTGACCAGCGTCTCGGCGGGCCGGCCGCAAGCGACGGAGAGGGGTCAGTCATGGGCACAGGAGGAGATCGAGCGCCGGCCGGCGGCGGAGAGGGACTGAGGATCGAGGTGCTCTCGGCCGCCGACCTCGACGCGATCCACGCCGAGACGCTCGAGGTCCTGGAGGAGACCGGGGTCTTCGTCGAGGACGACGAGGCGCTCGACATCTTCGCCGACGGTGGCGCGCGCGTGGACCGGGAGACGCGCATGGTGCGTCTCCCCGGCGACGTGGTCGAGGCGGCGATCGCCGCCTGTCCGCACGACGCGGGCGCGCCGGTGACGTTCACCAACTTCGACGAGGGCGTCATGTACGTCGACCCGCGCAGCGGCGAGCGCCGCGAGCCGCTCAAGGCCGACGCCGCCGACGCCGCCCTCTTGGTCGACGCCCTGCCCAACATCGACAGCTACGGCGCCGCCGTCAGGCCGACCGACGTGCCGGCCGCCACGGCCGCCGTGCACGGCTGCGAGGCGGCTCTGCTGAGCACGACCAAGCAGGTCGGCAGCGAGGCGACCAGTGGCTGGGAGGTGCGCGTCTGCGCCGAGCTCGGCGCCTGCATCACCGGCAGTCTCGATGCGCTGCGCGACGACCCCGTCGTGGGCTTCGGCACCTGCCCGGTGAGCCCCCTGAAGCTGCCCCGCGACGCCACCGAGGTGATCGTCGAGTGTTCCCGGCTGGGCCTGCCCGACTGCATCCTCTCGATGGCGATGGCCGGCGGTTCGTCGCCGGTCACGCTGGCGGGCACGCTGGTCGTGCACAACGCCGAGGTCTTGGCCGGCATCACCCTGGCGCAGCTCACCGAGCGCGGCTCGCCGGTGACCTACGGCACCTCGACCACGGCCATGGACCTGCGCTTCGCCGCCGCCTCGGTGGGCTCACCGGAGATGGCCCTGATCGGGGCCGCCGCGGCCCAGCTCTCCAGGCAGTACCGCCTGCCGAGCTGCATCGCCGGTGCGTAGGGCGACTCCAAACTCGGCGACGCCCAGATGGGTCACGAGAAGACGTTCACCGCTCTGGTGGCGGCGCTGGCAGGGGCCAGCGACATCTACGGGGCGGGGATGACCGAATCGGGCGTCACCTTCGATCCGGCGATGCTCGTCATGGACGACGAGTGGATCGCCATGATCAGGTTCTTCCTCGGCGGCATCAGGGTCGACGCCGAGACCATCGCCGGCGCCGACATCGCCGCCGTCGGACCGTTCGGCGACTTTCTCAGCCTGCCGGGCACCTACGCCCACATGCGCGAGCAGTCGCAGCCGCGGCTGATGGACCGTCGCGTGCGCGAGGAGTGGCAGGCCGCCGGGGCGACCGACATGTACGAGCGCGCCCGGGTACGGGCGTGCGAGATCATCGAGAGCCACGAGCGCGAAGCGCTCGACGAGGAGGTCAAGCAGCGGATGCGGGCGGTCGTGGAGCGGGCCGACAGGGAGCACGCCTCCTGACGCGGTCGCGCCGCGCCTGTGGCCACGGCGGCACGACCGCCGTGGCCTACGTGCCGGAGCCTGCCGCCGCCCGGGCCGTCCGCTTCTTGAAGCGCTCCACGCAGTTGATGGGCACGCCGAGCAAGGCGCTGATGTTGAACTTGGCCTCGATGGCGTTGGGCTCGTCCGGGTAGGTCGCCTCGAAGGTCACGACGCGACCGAGCCCCAGCTCGGCGCGGACGTCGGCCATGGCGATGGGGTCGGAGAGGGTCGCAGGCTCGACCCCCAGGCGCTCGGCGACGTACTCCTTGGCTTGCGTCAGCCGCATGCCTCTCGTGAGCTCCAGGCGGGCGACCAGGTCTCCAGCCGCTCGCATACCGCCCATCCCCGAGGCGTTGGCGTGAGCCGAGGGCATGCCGAGCATGTCCCCGCCGCCGACCTACAGGCCGTCGAGGCGAAGGATGTCGACGCAGGCCCGAGAGGCCCGGCTCACGGCGTCGACCGGAGCGTAGTTGCTCATCGGGACGGCGCCCACTCCCATGCCCACGTTCATGTGGATGGGGATGGCGGACGCAGCGCTGCAGGGCTTGACGATCGTCAGCGCGCGAGCCACGTTCCAGGCACACGACCTGCCGGTGTTGACCGTGACCGCCGGGCCGAAGATCGTCGCCCCGGCTTTGACCGCAAGCTGCATCTGCTCCTTGGGCCAGAGACCCGCAAGGCGGACGCCGTCGTAGGTGAGCTCGCCGTGCATGCCGAGGACGAACTCCCCCGCCATGCCCACCTCGATGCCCAGCTCCGGGTAGCGTTCGCGGATGATCTCGACCGCCTTCAGGGTGGCCAGGAAATCGGCGTCGCCGGCGGCCCCTGCGGTGTCGAAGTCGAGGCCGTCGGCCCCGGCCTCCCACATCGCATCGGCGACCTGCACCATGTCGCTCACGGCGTACTCGATCGCCTCTTCCTGCGCCGCCCGCGCCTCGTCGATGCGGGCGAGAGGCAGGAGCTCCGACCAGTTGGGGGCCGGTCCGTCAGGCTTCGAGTACAGCCCCAGGTTGGGCATGGCGCCGTAGTTGAGGGGCACGGTCAGGCCGAGCTGGGCGTCGCGCATCGTCTGCGCCTCGTAACCCAGGATCGGCTTGACGGCCTTGAAGGAGTAATCCGCCGTGCCCAGCTCGACCGTGTCGGCGGCGAACATCTGCTCGTAGATCTGCAGGTCCTGCATCCGCGAGCCCACCGTCTTCGACCCGGAGCCGTCGTAGGTGAGGACGACCTCCTCGCCCACATCGACGCCGGTGAAGCGGGAGGAAGAGGCGTAGAGATCGAGGAGGTGGTCCAGCTCGGCAGAGCCCAGTGGCGGCACCTTGGCGCGCTTCGCCCCGGCCTGGGTCCCCTCCTCCAGGTCGCGCCGGATCTCGCTTCGTGTCATCGCGACCTGGGCGCCGTCTCCCATGCGCGTGGCGATCATCGGCTCCATGTCGCCTGCCTCTGCTGCATCGTCCATCCTCCTGTCCGATCGGCTGCGACGCTCATGCCGTCGACGACTCATCTCGATGAGGGTCCCGATTGTCTCACAGTGGCGGGCGATCCTTCGGCCGGTCGGGGGGACCAGTGGCGGGATGATGCTCGCCGTGAGCGTGGCGTCGAGGACGGACGTCGCCGCGCACGCGGCGCGGAGCGGCGCCTCGCGGCGCCGCGGTCGAAGCCGACCACGTCACGCTCGAAGACACCGAACGCCTCCTCGACGATGCGTCGCCGCGATCAGGTCGGGCGCAGCGCGAGGCGCCGGTACGCGGCCACCACCTCGTCGAGGTGCCGGTCGACGTCGTCGGGCAGCGGCTTGACCTCGTGAGTCGCGAGGAGCTCGTGCGCCCGCTCGAGGGCGTCCTGGACCAGGGTGCGGCCGTGGAACGCCTCGAAGGCGCCGCGGCGCAGCACCGCCGGCTGCCAGGCGTCGTGCGCGTGGCGGCGCGTGCTGGGCCGCGCCATGTAGTGGCCGCCCGGACCCACCGCGCGGATGTCGTCGAGCAGGCACGCGGCCGGGTCGAAGGGGAC
>JAZBOM010000287.1:0-3072 GCA_036351205.1 Thermoleophilia bacterium
ACCGCGGCGTCGCCGCCGATGGCGAGCAGGAAGCCCAGGGCGAGCGTGAACGGCAGCCGCAGCGACGCCACGACCGGCGGGATGAAGACGTTGAGGACGGCGATGAGGAGCGCCGCGACGAATGCTCCGCCCGGCCCTGCCACGTCGACGCCGGGCAGCAGCCAGGCGGCCACGTAGACGGCGACCGCGGCGACGATAAGCTTGACGACGATGTGCAGCGGCCGGACCCGCAGCGACACGCGCTCCGGCGGCACCTTCTCCGGCGGGGGTGGGACCGCGGGATCCGCTCGTCGTGCCGTCTCGTTCATCGTCTCACCTGCTCCCGTTCGCTGTGGTGCGCCGTCGGACGAGTTTACACAGTCCACAGTGAAGGAAGAACGCCGCGACGACCGAATGTGACCAACTGGTCACCAACAAGGAGGTATGGGTATGGACAAGGGCATCGGCTGAATCCTCTTCGCGTGGCTGATCCTGATCAGCGCCGGGGTCATGAACATCATCAAGGGCATCGCCGCTCTCGATCAGACCTCGTTCTGGACCGACTACGGCTCGATCATCGTCTACGGCGACCTGCGCACCTGGGGCTGGATCCTGCTCGTCTGGGGCGTCCTGCTGCTCCTCGCCGCGCTCGGCGTGTACCGCGGCGGCGAGCTCGGCCGCTGGTTCGGCATCATCGCCGCCTCGGTCAACCTCTTCTTCCAGTTCGTCTTCCTGCCGGCCTATCCGTTCTGGGCGATCACCATCATGGTCCTCGACGTGCTCGTTATCTACGCCTTGGCGGTCTACGGGGGTCAGTCGGACGAGGCCTGAGCGGCGCTCGCCGTACGATCCTCCGCCGACTCAGACGGAAGGACGGGGCGCGTCCTCTCGTTCTCGCCGTCGCGGCCGCACGCCGCTGTGGGTCAGTCGACGGCTTTCGGGATCCTTGCCGCGACCAGCCCGATGAGCACGAACACGTAGAGGGTGATCAGGAGGATCGACCAGATCGGATAGACGGGGAGCCAGAAGAGCTCGGAGATGATGGCGAGCGAGACGAAGACGACGCCGACCCACCTTCCCCAGGTCTGCCCGTTGAGAACCGCGAGGCCGCCGAACACCAGCAGGGCGCCGATGATGATGAACCACCACGCAAGTCCGGTCAGATCGATGAAGTAGTACGCGTCATACCCGCGCACGACCCACTCGTCGTTGAAGAGCCCGATGAAGCCCGAGATCAGCCGGAAGAAGCCGATGACGATCATCAGCATGCCGCCGGCCGCGGCCCAACCTACCCACCTGTCGTCGTCCACAGCTACTCCTTTGTCCGTTGACTCTTGCCTGGGTCGCTTCGATCGCTTCGGACCGGTGTCCGGCGCGCTCCACGACCTTCGATCGCGAACGGGCGCCGCCCCGTTCGATTGATGGGCACACTGCGCCGGCTCATCCCCCGACCTCTTCCTCACCCGGCTTCGCCGGGAGTGTCGCAACGTCCGCTGATGCTCCCTCGCGGCCGCCGCCCCGCACGAGCTCGACCGCGGGCAGCAGGTCGGTCGCGATCGCTCGCTTGAGCACGAAGGCGTCGGCGCCGGCCTTCATCGCCGCCCGGCGTACGCTCGGTTCGTCGTGGACGCTGAGGACGATGACCTTCAGCCCGGGAGCGCGCTCCCGCAGCGCCCGCAGCCAGTCCAGGCTTTGCTCATGGGCCAGAGAGAGGTCGACGATCGCCACGTCGGGGCGCAGCCGGCCGGCTCCCTCGAGCAGCGAGTCCTCGTCGGCGACCATGACCACCGTGCCGAAGGCCGTCTCGAGCAGCCCGCGCACGCCCTCCGTGAGGCCGTGGTGGCGGTCCGCCAGCAGCACGCAGCTGGGGGCTTCAGCGCTCATCAGAGATCGCCGGCGCAGCCCAGACATACGTCCCTAGGGCCGGTGCCGGCTCGGACGCGAAGCATCTCCTCGCCGAGCATGACGGTCTCGCCGCACTGAGCGCACGTGCGCCACCCCCAGTGGCGCTCGAGGGCCTGGGCTTCGGGCGGCTCATGCCGGGGAGCCGTCGAGCGGCGTGGCGCGGCGGGGCCTGAGCGACGCCGTTCGGTCCTCCACGCGGAGAAGGCCTCTCGGGACGTCGTCTGGAGCCACCCCTCGAAGGCTTCGCGGGTCGTCAGGTAGTGCGCGACGTTCGAGCGTCGCGGCGGACGCGTACGGGCGAGTGTCGAGGGGGTCGATCCGTCGTCAGCCGTCATCAGCGCGTCTCCCGCGTCGGGTGTCGCCACCGGCGCCCATCGACCGGTGGGTGCCGGGCGTCGAGCTGAGACTAGTCGGGGAGCGGAGGGCTGTGACCTCGGGAAACTACGGGGCTCGCCGCAGGGGATTTTACGGGGCGGCGGGGACCGTCAGAACTCGACGAGGCCGTGCTTGATGGCGAAGTGGACCAGCTCGGCGTTGGTGTGCAGGCCCAGGGTCTCCATCATCTGGTACTTGTGGAACTCGACCGTCCGGGTCGAGATCGAGAGGCTCGCGGCGATCTGCTTGGCCGACCGCCCCTCGGCCAGAAGCTGAAGGACCTCTCGCTGCCGCGGCGTGAGGGAGGCGATCGGGTCTGCGGCCCGTTCCGGTCCCTGCCGCAGCGCCTCGAAGACCTCGCCCGCGAGCTGCGGCGTGAGATAGGTCTTGCCCTCGAGCGCGGCGTGGAGGGCGGCGATCAGCTCGACCGACGCCGAGTGCTTGAGGACGAAGCCCGACGCGCCCGCCTCGAGCGCGCGGCGGGCGAACGTCACGTCGCGGTGCATCGTGAGGAAGACCACGGGCACCTGATCCCCGTCTTCCCTCAATCGCACGAGGGCGTCGATGCCGTTGAGATGCGGCATGGTGATGTCGGCGACGATCACGTCGGGTCGCAGTGTCCGCGCCGCTTCGAGCAGGGCACGCCCGTCGGCCACCACGCCGACCAGGTCGAACTCCGGCGTGAGCAGGCTCTTCAGCCCCTCGGCCACGAGGACATGGTCGTCGGCCAGCAGTACGCGCGGCCGGCGTGTGGTGATCATGGCGACCCTCCCTCCGTCGGTACCCAGGCGATGACGGTCGTGCCGCGGCCGG
>JAZBOM010000288.1:0-8059 GCA_036351205.1 Thermoleophilia bacterium
GCCAGGGCGATCTGGGCGACGGCCGCGCGCCGGCGGCGCCGGTGGGTGTCGCCGGCGGCGACGAGATCGGAGAGCGCGGCGACATAGAGCGGGTCGACGCCGGCTGCCGGGCCTGTCTGCCCCGGGCCGTGCTCGGCGCTGAAGGCGACGGCGGCGTCGCGGCCCTGTCGCTTGGCCAGGTGCATGGCCCAGTCGGCCTTGTCCAGCAACTCGTCCTTGAACGAGGCGTCGCCGGGGTAGGTGGCCACGCCGATGCTGACCGACAGGTTCTCGCCGCCACCGGCGAAGGAGACCGCGGCGATGCCGTCGCGGATGCGCTCCGCGACCTCGACGGCCCCAGGCTCGTCGGTGTCGATGAGCAGGGCGGCGAACTCCTCTCCGCCGTAGCGCGCGGCCACGTCGATCCGCCTGACGGAGCTCTCGACGATGTGGGCCACGGCGCGCAGGGCCCCATCGCCGGCGCTGTGCCCGTGGCGCTCGTTGAAGGCCCTGAAGTCGTCGAGGTCGAGGAGGAGGACGGCGAGCGAGGTGCGCTGGGTCCGGCAGCGCTCGAGCTCCTCGCTCAGCCGCTCGTGGAAGTACCGGTGAGTGTAGAGGCCGGTGAGCGAGTCGATGACGGCCTCGAGCTCCGAGCGCACCGACTGACCGGCCCCGAGCTCGAGCATCGCGGCGAAGGCCTCGCCCACCTCGCTGCGCAGGGTCTCCATCTCGCCGTCGCCCTCGATCGGCAGGTCGGCGGCGGCGACGGCGATCGTCGCCCCGCCGCGGTCGCGGATCGCTTCGACGGCGCTGACCCAGACGCCGAACTGGTCGACGTAGAGGGTGTTCGAGTCGAGCGCGCGGCCGCTGAAGACCGCGTCGAGATCGTCGTCGAACGGCACCTCGTCGCCGATGTGGGAGCGCTGGGGACTGTCTTCGTCCTCCGCGTCGACGACGACCACCGCCCTGCGCCCGCGGCGGGCGAGCGTGGTCACGAAGCGCGTGGGCGGATGGGCGTCTCGCACCTCCCGGAGGGCACCGACGATCGCTTCATAGGACGGCGTCGTCTCGTCCTCGGGTGTGTCCAGTCGCGCGTGCGCCGCCGGGTCGACCCGCGCGGCGGCGAGACGCGCCACCTCCGAGGCGGCCCGCTTTGTCGCGCGCAGGCGCTCGAGCACGCGCAGAAAGGCGCCCACGAGCTCGGGGTCGAAGTGCGTGCCGGCGCACTGTCGCAACTCGCTGAGGCACTCCTCGTAGGCGCGGGCCTGCCGGTACGGTCGCCGCAGGCTCATCGCGTCGTAGGAGTCGACGACGCACATCGCTCGCGCCAGGAGTGGGATCGCGTCGCCGGCCAGGCCGTCGGGGTAGCCTTGGCCGTCCCAGCGCTCATGGTGATGCCTCACGCCCGCGACCAGCTCGTGGTCGAACAGAGGCTGGATGATCTGGGCGGAGAAGATCGGGTGCTGGCGCATGAGGTCCCACTCGCGGTGATTCAGCCCGCCGGCCTTGAGCAGCACCCGGTCCGACACGGCGATCTTGCCGATGTCGTGTAGATACGCCGCCTGCTCGACGTAGCGCAGGGCCTCGCGACCCCACCCCAGCTCGCGGCCGAGCAGCACCATGTAAGCCGCGACGCGTGCCGCATGCCCGAGTGTGTAGTAGTCCTTGGCGTTGAGCGCGCCCGAGAGTGCTCTGAGGTTCGAGTGATGGACCTGCCGGACGCGCGCGTACAGGTCGGCGCTGGTGATCGCCAGCGCCAGCTGGGCGGCGACGCGGGACAGCAGGCGCCGGTCGGCGGCCGTGAAGGCCGAGGCCGAGGCGCTCTCCACGCGGAGGGCTCCGACGAGCTCGCCGCCGGTGAGGAGCGCGGCGACGGCGGTCTTCGCGGGCACGGCATGCCGGTGGCTCCGGGCCGCGGCGGGAACGGGTCGCGGATCGAGCACGACCACGCGCTCGCGGCGCAGGATATCGGACGGGACGCCCAGGAGGTCCGGACCCTCGCCGGGCTCGCCGGGCGAGCCGTCCTCGCCGACGGTGTGCACCCAGGCGAAGCCCCCGTCTTGCCGGCGGACGGCGACCGCGGCGCGCTCGAAGGCGAGGAGTGTCCTGAGTCTCGCGAGGCCGGCGGCGGCGATGTCGCGGAGCTCGCGACCGGCTCCGGCCGCGGCGGCGATCTCGTCCAGCAGCTCCATCTCGCGGTCGTGAGCCTGCGGGGTGTCGTCGCGAGTCTCGGCAGCGGGCGGGGGGCCGGCGTGCAGGATCGCGTCGCCGGCGATGGCGGTCGTGTCGCCGGCGCGTTCGAGCCGCGTCAGCGTGTCATAGAGCCCGGCGACGAAGCGAGCGACGGGGCCGGCGAGCTCGGCCATCGGCCCGAGGTCGCGGGTGCGGCGGTCGAACAGGTCGATGAGTCCGATGACCCGGCCGTCGACCGTGAGCGGCAGGCAGAGTTCGCTGCAGAAGCCACCCTCAGCGTAGTGCGCCCGCTCGTCGGGGGTGAGTCTGAAGTCCGCGTCGAGTCGTTCGATGGCGAGGGGTTCGCCGGTGCGCACGCACATCGCCGTCGCGGGGAAGTCGTCGATGGCGAACTCGAAGTCGGGACCGTCGTCGTCGAGCCCGCGTTCGTCGACGCTGGCGAGACACCGCAGCAGTCCACCGTCCAGCCTGTAGACATCGCAGCGCGCCATGACGGCGATCTCGCGAAGTCGGGTCGCGACGGTGACCGCGAGCTCGCGGGGGGTACCGGCCTGCGCTACCGCGGCGGTGAGCTCCACGAGCGCCGTCAGCGTCCGCCCGCGGTGCTCCAGCCCCGCGAGGATCGCCTGCACCTCCATCTTCCCCGCGAGACCGCCGGCGATCGTCTGCAGAAAGCCGAGATACTCGCCGTAGTCGCGTTCCCGCGTGTCGTACACGTCGATGAGCCCGAGGAGCCGGCCGTTGGCGACGAGGGGCACCGCGATCTCGCTGGCGAACCCGTGATCGCGATAAAGGCGGCGCTCGTCGTCGCTGAGCCGGGGATCGTCGGGCGAGGTCAGGACGAACGTACGTTGAGCCGCGATCTCGGCGGCGAGCGTGCCATAATTCGCGACGTCGAGAAGGGTGCCGCGCGGCGCCTCGTCGGGGCCGCTGCGGTCGTGGCTGGCCAGGCAGCGGAAGCCGGCCTCGTCGAGCCCGTAGATGTCGCAGCCGGCGGCGTTCAATGTAGCGAGGACCCGCTCTGCGACGCGGGCGAGGGCCCGCGACGGGTCGTGTTCCGCGCTGGCGCTCGAGCCGATCCCCACCAACTCCCGGAGGATCCGGTTGCGGCGTTCCACCTGCTCGAGCAGGGCGACGTTCTGCAGGGCCTGCGTGGCGGCGGCCCCGAGGCCGCCGACCACCTCGAGCTCGGGGGTGAAGTCGCGCGCCGCGTAGTCGGAGAGCTCCAGAAGGCCGATGACGCGGCCCTCGGCGACGAGGGGCAACGAGAGTTGTGCCTGATAGCCCCACTTCTCGAGAGAGTAGCGGTCCTCGTCGCTGAGGCCGGCGTCCTCGAGTCCCGCCACGAGCGTGGCCGCCTGTGTCTCCACCGCGCGCAGGCTGCAGGGGTAGCGTGCGAGCGGGAGTACGACGCCCTCCCAGTCCGCGTCGAAGCGCTCGCCGTCGAAGCTCGCCAGCGCTCTCATGACACGCCCTTCGACGGCATAGACGTCGACGACCGGGGTGTGGGTCAACTCCGAGACCCGGCGCAGGAGGGTGCGGAGCACTTCGTCGGGCCGCAGGCCGGCGACGTCGTGCAGGCCGGCCGCGACGATGCGAGTCAGCTCCTGGTTGCGCCGCCGAAGGTCGGCGACCAGGCCCGTGGGCGTCGTGTCGAGCGGCTCCGCCTCGTCGGGTGCCTCCGCCCGGGACCTGCCTGGCTGGAAGAGCCCTGCGCGCGCCGGTCGGCCCGGGGACGACCCCGTCGACAGGCTCGGCGGGGCGTCGGCGGGAGGGCCGGCCCCGCCTGCTGCGCTCGGCGTCGCACGTAGCGCCGGCCCCGGCGGGGTGGCGCCGCACTCCTCGGCGACGAGCAGGGAGGCCTGGCGGGCGACGAACTCGGCGAAGGCGACGTCGGCGCTCGTGAACGCGCGCGGCGCGCCGGTGTCGACAAGCTCGAGGGCGCCGACCGTCCGTCCCTGCACGACAAGCGGCGCGGCGAGGAGGGCGGTGTGACCCAGGCCCCGGTAGAGGCCGGCTTGGCGTGCCGAGAGGACCGTCGTCCCGGCGAGATCCGCGATGACGACCCGTCGGCGCTCGCGGATGGCGAGCGCCGAGGCCGGGGCGTCGTCGAGGGCGCAGCGCTGGCCGCGCCGCAGGCGGCAAGCCACCCCCAGGCGGGCGTGCTCGGCCATGACCTCGAGGTCGTCGTCATCCACGAGCGCGAGCGTGGCGGCCCCGCAGCCGATGCCGTCGACCGCGACCCGGGCGAGCGTCGCCAGGGCTCCGGAGAGGGCGCGGGCGGCGTGCAGGCAGCGATCCGGGGTCGTCGCACCCGGGTCCGCCGGCCCGGCGCGCGCCGCCGCCCCCCTTTCATCGGACGGCGCCTCACCCTGGGCCGCCAGAGCGGCCTCGACGTCGGCGCGACGGTACCGGCGGTGTCCGCCCGCGCTTCTGTAGCATGCCAGTTGCCCGGTGTCGCTCCAGCGTCGCAGCGTGCTCTGGCTGACACCGAGGAGGCGTGCCGCCTCCGTCAAGCGTAACCAGTCGCCACCGTTGGCCTTGCCGATCCTCACGCGCCTGCTCCCCAGTCGCCGAAGCTCGCCGATTCTATGCATATTCGCGGCGGGATGCGGCCATACCTTCCGCGGCGCTGGTCAGAATCTCCTGGTGAGAAGGCCCATCAGCCTGCATCACGGATGAAGGACCACGCGCCCGGGACGCTCATCGTCAGGCGCGTGGTCGCGAATCACGGGTGGTCGTGCCGGGGAGCCGGGCGGAGGTCAGCTCTGGGACGTGCGCTGCGGTGCGGCGACGAGCGCCCCGGCGATCTCGTGGAAGGCGGCGCCAACGGGTGAGGCAGCGTCGAGTGCGGCGGGACGACCCGTGTCGCCGCCCTGGCGCGTGGCCTCGTCCAGCGGTATGCGGCCCAGGAGCCGTGTGCCCATCTTGCGCGCGAGCTCGTGAGCGCCACCACGGCCGAAGACGTAGTGTCGGGTGCCGCACTCGCTGCAGACGAAGTAGGCCATGTTCTCGACGACTCCGGCGATCGCGTGCTGCGTCATCTGGGCCATCCGTGCGGCCTTGATCGCGATGCGTGCCGCAGCCTCCTGGGGCGTGGTGACGATGAGCATCTCGGCCCCGGGGATGAGCTGGGCGACGGTCAGGGCGACGTCCCCGGTGCCGGGGGGCAGGTCGATGAGCAGGATGTCGGGGCTGCCCCAGAGCACGTCGCCGAGGAACTGCTCGATCGCCTTCCCGAGCATCGGCCCGCGCCAGATGACGGGATCGTCGCCCTCGAGGAAGAAGCCCATGGACATCACCTTCACCCCGTACTGCTCGGGCGGGACGATCTTGCCCTCGTGTCCGTGGGGCCGGATCATGGGGAGGCCGAACATGAGCGGGATGGTCGGGCCGTAGACGTCGGCGTCGATGAGGGCGACGGCGTGGCCCTGCTGTGCCAGGGCCACGGCGAGGTTGGCCGTGACCGTCGACTTGCCTACTCCGCCCTTGCCGCTGGCGACGGCGACGGTCCGGGTCGTCGAGCCCGGCCCGAAGAGGGTGGCCGCCGGTCGTCCCTCGCGAGCGAGCCGGTCCTTCAGTGCGTCACGCTCTTCGGCGGACATCGCGTCCAGTCTCACCTCGACGCGCCGCGACCCGGCGATGCCGGCGAGGGCGGTCTCGGCCTCCGCCCGCAGGCGATTGCGCAGCGGACAGCCGGCCGTGGTGAGGGCGATGGTGGCGCCGACCCGCTCGTCGTCGGCGACGATGTCGCGCACCATGCCGAGGTCGACGATGTCGCGGCCGAGCTCGGGGTCGATGACGGTAGCCAGCGCACGCCGCACGTCGTCTTCGGTCAAGGGTCCTCCTTCATGGTCGCCCGCCGGTACACCGACAGGCGATCTCCGTGGCGAGCGGCCGGGACGGCCGACCTCGGCCGACACACCGGACGCGGTTCACAGCCTCAGCAGAAGGGCTTCAGAAGTCCTTCAAAGTCGGAGAGTACCATGACGGTGGTGAAGATCAGGCCGCTCGACGCGAGCGTCGGCGCGGGAACGAGCCTACGGGAGGTCGACGATGAGACGATGGTCCCTACTGGCGCTGACGGCAGCGCTCGTCACGGGCGCGATCGTGACCGCGGTCGCCGTGGCCGGGGGTGTGGGAGGCCCGACCGGGCTGGTCGACCGGGGCGTCCAGGTGTCGGGAGGTGCCACGGCAGACGACTCGGCGCCCGGGCGCGGCGAGGGCGCCTCACGGTACGGTGGCGAGGAGGCTTGGCGGTACTGCGGCGAAGACGCGCTCAGGGCAGGCTGGGCCCTCGGCGCCATCGAGGATCCCGAGGCACGCGCGGAGGCGGAGGCCCTGCGCGAGCGGCACCGCGCCGAGATGCGCGACTGGTGGGAGAAGCATGGCGAGGCTCCGCAGGGCGAGGCGGCGCAGGAGGAGTTGCGCGGGCTCCGCGAGCGGCACCGTGAGGAGTTCCGTGCCATGCTCGAAGGCTATGGCGTGGAGATGCCGGAGGGCGCTCGCCTCGGCGAGGGCGTCCGGGTCCGCGGTATGTTCGGAGCCGGCGAGGACGGTATCTGCGGGCAGGGGCGCGGCGGCATGATGGGAGGCGCCTCCGGCAGCCTGTGACGGCCGTCGGCCTCCGTGCGTGACGACCCAGTTTCTCCGCCGCGCGGTCGGCACCGCGAAACCGATGTTTCACGTGAAACCGTGACGTGAGCGGCCTCAGCGAGGAAGGATCGGTGAGAAGCCCAAAGGGGCCCCGGATCGGGGGCCCCTTTGGGCTGCGACTCCATCGTGGGGCGGCTGCTCCTCCGCCGGCCGCCGGTCAGACCTCGGAGGCTTTCAGTCCGACAGGCTCGGGATTGCCGGCACCGGTCGCGTACGTCTCCTTGAAGAGTTGCATGAGCATCGGGCTCTCGCGCACGGTGTTGAGCGCGATCGCGGCGTGGTCCTTGGTGTAGCCGTTGCCGATGATCATCGTCGTGTCGGCGCCGATGCCCTCCGCTCCGAGAGCGGCGGACGTGAAGCTCGTGGCCATCGAGAAGAAGTACACGAGGCCGTCGTCCTTGGTGGCCAGGATCGACGACATCTCGGTGTTGGGGATGTCGACGCAGTTGATCGTGAGGTCGGCCATTTCGCCGTCCGTGATGCGCGCGATCTCGTTGTAGACGAAGAGCTGGTCCGTGGCCGAACCTTGGAAGATCACGTCTGCCAGGCCGGTCGTCTCGAGGCGCTTCTTGCCCGCGTCGCCGTGCACGAGGCCGATGATCCGGCCGGTGATGCCGACGCGCTTGCGCGCCTCGTAGGCACACAGCAGGCCGCTCTTGCCCCCGGCGCCGACGATGAAGACCGTCTGTCCGGGCTTGCTGAGCTTGGCCGCCTGCGCGGGGGCGCCGGCGACGTCGAGGACGGCCAGCGCGAGGGCCTCGTCCATGTCGGCCGGGATCTTCGCGTAGATGCCGCTCTCGAACAGGACGGCCTGGCCCTTGACCTTGACCTGGCAGGTGTCCTTGTTGGTCGAGATGATCTCATCGACCTTGAGCGGCGTGAGCGAGAGCGACACGAGGGTCGCGATGCGGTCGCCGACCGCGAGGTCACGGTCCTTCAGCTTGGGGCCGATCTCCGCAACGGTCCCGAGGAGCATGCCGCCCGACCCCGTGTCGGGGTTGTGGTGCTTGCCGCGCTCCTTGATGATGCCGAGGCTGTGGCGGGCCATCTTGACGACGTCGCCGCCCTCGGCCTCCTCGATCTGGGTGAAGCTCGCCGCGTCGATGTTGAGCGTGTCGACGTCGATGAGGATCTCGTTGTCGTAGATCGCCATCGTGTTGTCGATCTTCCACGCCGGCTGCGGCAGCACGCCCTTGGGCTCGATGACCCGGTGGGCGCCGTACCTGTTGCC
>JAZBOM010000289.1:0-2095 GCA_036351205.1 Thermoleophilia bacterium
CCTCCATGAGCGCCCAGAGCGGGACGGACTCGCCTGGTGCGTCGTTAGTAGTGCCGGATGATCACGTTGTTGCGTCTGTACGCGTCGAGAAGCACTCCATTGCCGGCATGGATGACCTCGAGCTTGCCGCGGCGTCCATCTCTCTTGTCTCCGAGCATCAAGCGGTCGTAGACGTCGCTCAGCCGGCTGGAATTCGCGGCTCTCAAGATCTCGACGAGGGCGAGGTTCTTCATGGTCATCTCGAGCTGCGTGAGGATCGGATAGAGCATGGCCTTCAGCGCACCGTCGAACTCGAACACCGCGCGCAGTTCGTCGAAGTCGGAGTAGGGGATGCGTCTGTCGGCGTGCCCGGCGAACCTGTAGCCCTTGTAGCCGTGGAAGTAGCCCATGCGCGCGAGGGCGCGCTTGTGCGTGGTGCCGGCGATGCCCATGCCGGAGCTGCTTCTGATGTGGCGCATGAGCTGGTTGAGGGTCTTGTAGTCTGAATCGGTCACTCTCATCCCCGTCGCGCCCTTGGCGGCGGCCCGTCAGCGCCGCCAGCCCGGACGAGTATCCCAGAGGTACGTGTGGGCGGAGACCGTGAGATGCCGGCGGAGGGGGACGATCCACGGAGCCGGCAGATGACGATCGGGAGGGAGAAGGTGGTGCCCCCAACGGAATTCGAATCCGTGCCGCCGGCTTGAAAGGCCGGTGTCCTAGGCCGCTAGACGATGGGGGCACGCGCGCAGCCGAAGGATTATACCTGTCTGCGCGCGTGCCCCACGCGCGGTCCGGCCTCTCGCACTCTGCCGACCGCGCATCGCGCCGGTCAGGCTATGAGGTCTCCGCCGCCTCGTCCTCCTGCGCCTCGCGCCAGTGGCGGCGGCAGGCCGGCATCAGGCGCCACTGGCCGTCGGGGCCTTGCACCGGCACGCGGATGACGTCCGGGTCGCCCTCCTCGGGCAGGGGCATGCCGCAGTCATAGCAGTGCTGCTGCTCGTGTTCGTCGCCCTCGCTGAAGAACGGGAACAGCGGCTCCTCCATCCCTCCTCCTTCCCCCCTTCATGTGCCGCCGGCGAGACACGCTCATCGGGAGCACACGTATAGGGCTACGGTGTACCCGCTGGGCGACGGTCTACCCCTCGGAGATGTCGCGCGATGCCGCGCCCGGTGGGCACGCCGCTGCCGGGTGACTGCTCGGTCTCGGCCGGCGGACGGCTCGGTCCCGGCGTCCGGTGTAGGCTTGCCGCGCAGTCCGAAGGAGGTCCCCGGTGAAGTACGCGCGCATGCCCATCGAGGTCGAGTCGCCCGAGGAGTTCGGCTACGACAAGATCAAGTACAACCTCTCCGAGAGCTCGGTGCGCGACCGCACCTTGAGCGACCTCGGCATCGAGCTCGGCGACATGGTGCTCTTGTACGGCGAGCACATGGGCCACAAGGGGCTCATGGAGCTGATCGCCGAGGCGAGCAGCGGGCCGGCGGGCGCAGCCGAGCCGGCCGACGTCCTCGTCACCGCGGGCGCCGCCCAGGCGCTCTTCATCATCGCCACGACCCTGCTCGAGAAGGGCGACCACCTCGTCGTCGTGCGCCCCAACTACGCGACCAACATCTTCACCCCGCGCGCCATCGAGGCCGACATCAGCTACCTCGAGCTGACCTTCGAGGACGACTGGCGCGTCGACGTCGACGCCCTCGCCGCGCTCATCACACCGCGCACGCGCTACGTCAGCATCACCGTGCCGCACAACCCGACCGGGCAGATGATGGGCGAGGCCGACCTGCGCCGCCTACTCGGCATCGTCGAGGAGCGCGGCTGCCGCCTGCTCGTCGACGAGACCTACCGCGAGATGACCTTCGGCGGGCCGCTGCCGGTGGCGGCGACGCTGAGCCCGCAGGCCATCAGCGTTTCCTCGCTCTCCAAGACGTACGGCATCCCCGGCATCCGCACCGGCTGGCTGGTCTGCAAGGACCGCGAGCTGATGCAGACCTTCCTCGGCGCCAAGGAGCAGATCGGCATCTGCGGCAGCGTCGTCGACGAGGAGATCGCCTACCAGGCGCTGCGCCAGAGGGACGCCTGGCTGCCCGAGATCAACGGCCGCATCCAGGAGGCGCTCGC
>JAZBOM010000290.1:0-2214 GCA_036351205.1 Thermoleophilia bacterium
CGACGCCGTCTACTCCGGCACCCAGAAGTGCCTCTCCTGCCCGCCCGGGCTCTCACCGGTGAGCTTCAACCAGCGCGCCGTCGACAGGGTGAAGGCGCGCAAGGCCCCCTGCCAGAGCTGGTTCATGGACCTCGGCCTGCAGCTCGGCTACTGGTCGTCAGGCGCGCGGACCTACCATCACACGGCGCCGGTCAACGCGCTCTACGGGCTGCACGAGGCCCTGCTCATGCTGCGTGAGGAGGGCCTCGAGGCGGCCTGGGAGCGGCACCGGCGCAACCACGACGCGCTGGCGGCGGGTCTCGCGGAGCTCGGGCTCTCGCTGCTGGTCGCCGAGGAGCACCGCCTGCCGCAGCTCAACATGGTCGTCGTGCCCGACGGCGTCGACGAAGCCGCGGTGCGCAAGCACCTGCTCAGCGAGTCCGGTATCGAGATCGGCGCCGGCCTCGGCGCTCTCGCCGGCAAGGTCTGGCGCATCGGCCTGATGGGCTATGCGAGCCGCGAGGAGAACGTGACCGCGTGCCTCGAGGCGCTCGGCGCGGCGCTGGCGGCGCAGGGCTGGAGGCGCTGAGGACGGAGCCGCTGGCGGCGCAGGGCTGGAGGCGCTGAGACTGGAGTCGGCGGCGCGCCCCGGCGGCGCCGGCCTCAGTCCGTCGGCGCCTCGGGGATCAGCACGAACTTGCCGACGTGCCGCTTCTCGAGGAAGTCGCGCTGCGCGTCGGCGATCCTCGCCAGCGGGTAGGTCGCGGCGACCACCGGCCGGATCTCGCCGTGCTCGATCGCGGCGACGACGGCCGGGAAGACCGGCTCGTCCCACGCCGTACAGCCGATCACCGTGAGGTCGTTGAGGTAGAGCGTGCGCTTGTCGAAGCTCACGTGCGGGCCGGCGATGGCGCCCGACGTGACGTAGCGTCCGCCCCGGCGCAGCGCCCCCAGCAGCCCGGCGAAGGCCGGCCCGCCGACGTTGTCGACCACCACGTCGACCTTGCCGTCGAGGCTGTCGGCGACTTCGTCGCGGCCGCCGATGACCCGGTCCGCGCCGAGGGCCGCGACCTGCTCGGCCTTGGCCGGCCGGGCGACCGCGGTGACGACGGCGCCGCGGCGCTTCGCCAGCTGGACGGCGGCCGAGCCGACGCCGCCGGAGGCGCCGGCGACGAGCACGTGCTCGCCCGCGGCGACGCGGGCCCTCCCCAGCATGTTCTCGGCCGTGCCGTAGGCGCAGGGGATCGCGCCGAGCTCGGCGTCGCTCCAGTCGCAGGCGACCGGGAAGACCTCCGATGCCGGCACACGGACGAACTCGGCGAAGGCACCGTCGAAGTCGGAGCCCATCCAGACGGTCTCCATCGAGCCGAAGCCGTCTGGGCGCATGCAGGGCCGCACCAGGACGCGACGCCCCAGCGTGCTCCGGTCGCCGCCCGGCCCGACCTCGACCACCTCTCCGCAGCAGTCGGTGCCCTGGATGAAGGGGAAGGGGGTCGGCGCGCTCCAGCCGCCGTCCTCCTTGGCCGTCGCGTGCCGCTCCTCCTTCGCCGCCGTCGCCTCCGTGCTCCCGCCGACGGCGGCGGAGTACCAGCCGAGGCGCGTGTTGATCTCGGTGGTGTTGACGCCGGCGGCGAGCACTCGCAGCAGCACCTCGCCCGCCTCCGCGACGGGGCGCGGCACGGCGCGGTAGTCCAGCCTGTCGAGGCCGCCGTTGCCCGTGGTCACGACGGCCATCATGTGCGGCTCGTCGCCGGAGAGCTCGAAGCGCGCCGCGTGCAGAACGGTCTGCCGGCGGATCACCTCGGTGGCCGTCACGGGGTCCTCGCTCGGGCGCGTCTCTCGGGCAACGGCGTTCCGCGGCCCGCCACGGCGCTCAAACCTGCCCCTCGCCACCCAGGCCGTCGAGCGAGAGCCGGCGCAGCGTCGCTGCGGTCGGCACGCCGCGCGCGTCCCAGCCCCGCAGTGCGTAGTACTCGTCGAGGGCTTCGTCGAAGCGCCCGCCGCCGATGACCTTGCCGGCCGCGCCGCCGTCGGCGTGAGGTGTGTCGAGGATGCGCTCGGGGAGCCGGTCGTCGGCGCGGCTCAGGCCCTCGCGCAGGTTGAGGAGCCGGCCGAGGTTCCAGATGCGCGCCCCGGCGGTCATGAGCTCGTCGGCGGTCGTCTCGCGCCCCCAGAGGTGGCGGAAGTGGGCGGCGAGGAAGCCCAGGTCCAGGGCCATGTTGGCACACCAGACAC
>JAZBOM010000291.1:0-2668 GCA_036351205.1 Thermoleophilia bacterium
CCCCCGCAGCCGTCCTGAGTCTTGAGCACGTGACGAGTGCGGCGCGCGGGTCTCGACGACGCCGACCGCAGGCTCGACGACGCCGAAGGCGCGCTCGGCGGCGCCGTCGCCGGCGCGTCCGCACCCAGATCGACGGCCACCTGCTCCCACGATCGCTTCCCGAGCGGTGTGACGGCCTCGCCTTCGAACTGCGCGGGGTCCCGCGTCGCAGCGCAGCCCGCGACGACGACGCGCAGACCGCGGCGCGCGAGTCGGTGCGCGAGCTGCCGCGACTTGCGCTCCGCCTCGCGGGTCACGGCACACGTATGGACGACGGCGACGTCGGCGTCCTCCGCCGACACGGCCTCGTCGAAGCCGGCCGCGAGCAGCTCCGCCCGCGCGGCCTCCGAGTCGGCCTGGCTCACCTTGCAGCCCACGAACGCGGTGTACAGGCGCGTCACAGCGCGGCCCCCGGGGTCATCCCACACCGGCGCCGGCGACCCGCTCGAGGTCGAGGAAGAGCCAGCCCTCGTCGACCGCCCGGCGCCGTACGCGGTAGCCGGCGAAGGCCGCTGGCGCCTGCTCGCCCTGCTCCTCGAGCAGCCCTGCGAGCAGCAGCCGCCGCGGCCGCCGCGGCGCGCCCCACACTCCGCCGACGCGCTCTGCCAGGGTCAGGATCACCGGTAGGGAGAGGTTGGCGACCGCCACGTCGGCCTCGGGCAGAGCTTCGCCGGGGTCGCTGAGATCGGCGACCCTGAACTCGACGGCGAGGCCGTTGGCGCCGGCATTGACGCGCGCGGCCTCGACGGCCACCGGATCGACATCGAGCCCCACCACCGGGGAGAAGCCGAGACGCGCCGCGGCGAGAGCCAGCACGCCGCTGCCGGTGCCCAGGTCGACGAGCGGCGACGGCGTGAGCGCGCTGAGATCCTCCAGGCACTGCCTGGTGGTGGCGTGCGCACCCGTCCCGAAGGCCATGCCGACGTCGACGCACACGTCGAGGAGGCCGGTGCGCGGCGCGTGCCACGGCGCGCGCACGTACAGCGGCCCGATGACGACGGGCCGGTGGAACTCGCGCCAGCGGAGGCGCCAGTCGTCGTCCTCCTCGGTGAGCTCGAGACGGCCGAGCGCCCCCAGCCGTACCAGCAGCCCGGCGTCGGGCGCCGGCTCGGCCGGCAGCCAGAAGACGATGCCGTCCTCCGTCTCCTGCCAGCCGTCGGCGCCGAGAGCGCGAAGCAGCGCGACGGCTTCGGGGTGGCGGTACTCCAGGGCAGCGTTCCCCGCCGGCGACGCACCGACGGTCAGCGTGTACCGCGTGAAGCGCGCGCTCACCGGCGGAAGACGGAGCGTACCTTCTCGAGGAAGCCCGGGTCCGCCTCGTACGCTTCGTCCGGGGTGGCGGCGGCGAACTGGTCCAGCAGCTCACGCTGCTCCGCCGTGAGACGTTTGGGCACGACGACGTTGACCACGACCTTGAGGTCGCCGCGGCCGTAGCCCTGCAGCGACGGCACGCCGCGGTTCTTGAAGACCTTGACGGTGCCGGACTGGGTGCCGGGCGAGAGCCGCACTTCGAGGTCGCCGTCGAGGGTCTCGACCTCGGCCGTCGTACCGAGGGCGGCGTCGACCATGGTGACGTCGAGCCGGTACAGCAGGTCGTCGCCGTCGCGCACGAAGTGCTCGTGCGGCTCGACGGTGATGCCCACGTACAGGTCGCCCGGGCGGCCGCCCTGGGCGCCGGCGCCGCCCTCGCCGGTGAGGCGCAGGCGCTGCCCGTCGGCGATGCCGGCGGGCACCTCGACCGTGACCGTACGAGTGGCGCGCAGGCGCCCGGTCCCGCGGCAGCTCTCGCAGGGCTCGCGGACGATCGACCCGCGGCCACGGCAGACCGTGCAGGTGCTGGTGCGGACGAACTGGCCGAACCCGCCAAGGCTCGAGACCTCGCGCATGCGGCCGCTGCCGTGACACTGCGGGCAGGTCTCGCGCCCGGTGCCGGCCGCCGCCCCGCTGCCGCCGCACTCGGCACACGCCACGTCGGTCGCGACCTCGACCTCGCGCGCGGCCCCGAAGACCGACTCGGCGAGGGTCAGGTGCAACGCGACCTCGACGTCGTCGCCGCGCGGGGGCGGCGCCCCTCCGGCGGCCGCCCCCCAGCCGCCGCCGGCGTCGCGCAGGACCGAGTCGAACATGCCGCTGCCGAAGAAGACGTTGAAGAGGTCGCCGAAGCCGACGTGCTCGAAGTCGGTGAGCGGCCGTCCTTTGAGGCCGTCGAAGCCGTAACGGTCGTAGGCCGCCCGCGAGTCGGCGTCGCTCAACACCTCGTACGCCTCGGCCGCCTCCTTGAAGCGCGCCTCGCAGTCGGCGTCGCCGGGGTTGACGTCGGGGTGGCACTCACGGGCCAGCTTGCGGAAGGCCTTCTTGACCTCCTGCTGGCCGGCGTCGCGGGGCACGCCGAGCACGTCGTAGTAGTCGCGCTTCATCGCCGGGGACGCCCTCTGCTCACCAGATGTCCTCGAGGTAGGCGCTCAGCTCGTCGGCCGTCGAGCGTACCGCGGCGATGACGCGCTGATAGTCCATCCTTGTGGGACCCAGAACGCTGACCGTGCCGAGGTTGTGGTTCGCCACCCCGTAGTTGGCCGCCACCAGCGAGCACGCCTGCAGCGACGGCGTAGCCATCTCGTGACCGATGCGC
>JAZBOM010000292.1:0-15506 GCA_036351205.1 Thermoleophilia bacterium
CCACACCGGCGGCATCGCCGGCGCCGACATCACGCACGGCCTGCCGCGCGTGGTCGAGCTCTTCGAGGCGCGCAAGCCGAAGGGCGTCGCGCGCATCGCCGAGTGCAGCGGGCGCGCCGCCATCGAGGAGGGCGAGCGCGGCTACCACGTGCTCCTGCACCCCGAGGAGGGGAGCCCCAAGGAGTACACGTTCCCGCGGCGCACCTACCTGCTGGTCGAGGACGGCGACTGGGTCGACGAGGGCACGCCCCTCACGCCGGGCTCGCTCTACCCGGCCGACCTGCTCAAGCACGCCGGCATCGACAAGACCGAGCGCTACCTCGTCGACGAGGTGCAGGAGGTCTACCGCTCGCAGGGCGTCGAGATCAACGACAAGCACATCGAGCTCATCGTCCGGCAGATGATGAAGAAGATCCGCGTGGCGACGCCGGGCGACACGCAGTTCCTGCCCGGCCAGCTCGTCGACCGGTACGCCTTCCGCACGACCAACGAGCGCATCGTCGACGAGGGCGGCCAGCCGGCCGAGGCCGAGGAGATCATCCTCGGCATCACTAAGGCCTCGCTGGCGACCGAGAGCTTCCTCTCGGCGGCCTCGTTCCAGGAGACCACGAAGGTGCTCACCGACGCCTCGATCGAGGGCAAGGTCGACACCCTCACCGGCCTCAAGGAGAACGTCATCATCGGCAAGCTCATCCCCGCCGGCACGGGCCTGCGCCGTTACCGCGGCATCGAGATCTACCCCGCGGGGCGCGGCGAGGCCCTGGCCGAGGCGCAGCGCCTCATGGGGGGCGACACGTGGGGCGGCGGCTACAGCGACCTCGAGGTGCTGCGGCGCATCGGCCTCGAGCCCGAGCCGGCCGCCGACGCCGAGGGCGACGTCGGCCCGGCGGTCGACGCCGACGCGCTCGGCGGAGCCGACGCCGTCGACGAGGGCGGCCCGGCCGACTGACCCGAGCCCTGGGGCGGCGGCCGCCGCACGCGCTCCGCGTTGTTGCGGCCGCCGCCCTCAATTGCTAGACTACGTGGCCGCTGTCCGAAGCCGGCCCGACCAGAGAGGGTAGATGACGACGATCAGCCAGCTCGTCCGTAAAGGGCGCGAGCAGAAGACCAAGCGGGCCAAGACCCCCGCGCTCAAGGGCTCGCCGCAGAAGCGCGGCGTGTGCACGCGCGTCTACACCGCGACGCCCAAGAAGCCCAACTCCGCCCTGCGCAAGGTCGCCCGTGTCAGGCTGGTGAACGGCATGGAGGTCACGACCTACATCCCGGGCATCGGTCACAACCTGCAGGAGCACTCCGTGGTGCTCGTGCGCGGCGGCCGCGTCAAGGACCTGCCGGGCGTGCGCTACAAGGTCATCCGCGGCACGCTCGACACGGCCGGCGTCTCCGACCGCAAGCAGGCGCGCTCCCGCTACGGCGCCAAGGGATCGAGGTAAGCCATGCCGCGTAGAGGCACGATCACGCGGCGGGAGGTCCTCCCCGACCCCGTGTACAACAGCAAGCTGGTGACCCAGGTCATCAACAAGGTCCTGCTCGACGGCAAGAAGTCGTCGGCCGAGCAGATCGTCTACGGCGCCCTCGAGATGGTGCGCCAGAAGACCGGCCGCGACCCCGTCGAGGTGCTGCAGGAGGCCATCCAGGCCCTCACCCCGCACCTCGAGGTCCGCAGCCGGCGCGTCGGCGGCGCCACCTACCAGGTGCCCGTCGAGGTGCCCGGCCGCCGCGCCCGCACGCTGGCCATCCGCTGGCTCGTGGCCTACTCCCGCGACCGTCGCGAGAAGGTCATGACCGAGCGTCTCGCCAACGAGATGCTCGACGCCCTCCAGGGGCAGGGCGGCGCGTTCAAGAAGAAGGACGACATCTTCCGTATGGCCCAGGCCAACAAGGCCTTCGCGCACTACCGCTGGTGACCCGCACAGGCCCCTGGCCCGGCCGCCGGCCGGTCAGGGGCCTTTGTCATGACCGCGACCGGCCGCCCGGCGGCCCAAGACAGGAATCATGCGGCACTACCCGCTCGACAGAACGCGCAACATCGGCATCATGGCCCACATCGACGCGGGCAAGACGACGACGACCGAGCGCATCCTGTACTACACCGGCAAGACCCACAAGATCGGTGAGGTGCACGAGGGCGCGGCGGTGATGGACTGGATGCAGCAGGAGCAGGAGCGCGGCATCACCATCACCTCGGCGGCGACCACCGTCTTCTGGCGCGACACGCAGGTCAACATCATCGACACACCCGGGCACGTGGACTTCACCGTCGAGGTCGAGCGCAGCCTGCGCGTGCTCGACGGCGCGATCGCTCTCTTCTGCTCGGTGGGCGGGGTCGAGCCGCAGTCCGAGACCGTCTGGCGCCAGGCCGACAAGTACGGCATCCCGCGCATCGCCTACATCAACAAGATGGACCGCATCGGGGCCGACTTCTTCCGCGGCCTGCAGATGCTGGTCGACCGCCTCGGCGCCAACCCGGTCGCCCTGCAGCTGCCGATCGGCGCCGAGTCCGAGTTCCGCGGCATCATCGACCTGGTCGAGATGAACGCCATCGTCTACCTCGACGAGCTGGGCACGACCTTCGAGACGCAGGCGATCCCCGACGAGCTGCGCGAGCGCGCCGACGAGTATCGCCAGAAGCTGATCGAGGCGGTGGCCGACCACGACGACCACCTGCTCGAGACCTACCTCGAGGGCCGCGAGATCACCGTCGAGCACCTGCGCGAGGTCATCCGCCAGGCGACGCTCGACATCAGCATCACCCCGGTCCTCTGCGGCTCGAGCTTCAAGAACAAGGGCGTGCAGCCGCTCATGGACGCGATCGTCGACTACCTGCCGTCGCCGCTCGACGTGCCCCCGATCGAGGGCGTCAAGGCCAACGGCGAGACCGCCCACCGCAAGCCCGACGACACGGCCCCCTTCGCGGCCATCGCCTTCAAGGTCGCGACCGACCCGTACGTCGGCCGCCTCACCTACCTGCGCGTGTACTCGGGCACGCTCAAGGCCGGGTCGTACGTGCTCAACTCGACCAAGGGCAAGCGCGAGCGCATCAGCCGCATCCTGCAGATGCACGCCAACCACCGCGAGGACCGCGACGAGCTGTACGCCGGCGACATCGCCGCCGCCATCGGCCTCAAGTCGACGAGCACCGGCGACACGCTCTCCGACCCGTCCAAGCCGGTCGTGCTCGAGTCGATGGAGTTCCCCGAGCCGGTGATCGCCGTCGCCATCGAGCCCAAGACCAAGGCCGACGAGGAGAAGCTCGCCGCCTCGCTGCAGCGCCTCGCCGAGGAGGACCCGACCTTCCAGGTGCGCAGCGACGAGGAGACCGCGCAGACCATCATCTCCGGCATGGGCGAGCTGCACCTCGAGATCATCGTCGACCGCCTGGTGCGCGAGTTCGGCGTCGACGCCAACGTCGGCAAGCCGCAGGTCGCCTACCGCGAGACGGTGCGCCGCGCGGTCCAGAAGGTCGAGGGCCGGTTCGTACGCCAGACCGGGGGCCGCGGCCAGTACGGTCACGTGTACATCGACCTGGCGCCCAACGAGCCCGGCGGCGGCTACGTCTTCGAGAGCCGCATCCAGGGCGGCACGATCCCGCGCGACTACATCCCCGCGGTCGACGAGGGCATCCAGGAGGCCATGAGCACCGGCGTCCTCGCCGGCTACCCCATGGTCGACCTCAAGGTCACGCTCATCGACGGCAGCTACCACGAGGTCGACTCCTCCGACATGGCCTTCAAGATCGCCGGCTCGCTGGCCCTCAAGAACGCCGTCAACAAGGCGCACCCGGTGCTCCTCGAGCCCATGATGGCGGTCGAGGTGGTCGCGCCACTCGAGTTCATGGGCGACGTGATGGGCGACCTCAGCGGGCGCCGCGGGCACATCGACGGCATGGAGCAGCGGGGCACGGCGCAGGTCATCGACGCCACGGTGCCCCTCTCCTCGATGTTCGGGTACGCGACCGACCTGCGCTCGACCACCCAGGGCCGGGCGACCTACACGGCGCAGTTCAAGCACTACGCCGAAGTGCCGGCGCAGATCGCCAGCGAGATCGTCGCCAGGGTGCGCGGGTGAACCGCCCGGGCACGTGGACAAGTGTGTTTGCCCTCGCGGGCGGGCCTGCTGTATACTGCCGTCCTTTGGTGCGGCAGGCACTGGGTGCCGGCCGCGCCATCACTGTGTGACCACCACCTTCACGGTGTCGGCAAAAGGAGAGTAGGAGAGATGGCGAAGCAGAAGTTCGACCGCAGCAAGCCGCACATGAATGTGGGCACGATCGGGCACGTCGACCACGGCAAGACGACCCTGACGGCTGCGATGACGCTTGTCCTCCACAACCGCGGCATCGGCAACACCGAGTACACGGCCTTCGACCAGATCGACAAGGCTCCCGAAGAGCGCGAGCGCGGCATCACCATCGCGACCGCTCACGTCGAGTACGAGACCGAGAAGCGCCACTACGCCCACGTCGACTGCCCCGGGCACGCCGACTACATCAAGAACATGATCACCGGCGCCGCGCAGATGGACGCCGCGATCCTCGTCGTCGGCGCCGACGACGGCCCCATGCCGCAGACCCGCGAGCACGTCCTCCTGGCCCACCAGGTCAACGTGCCGCACATCATCGTCTACATGAACAAGGTCGACCTCGTCGACGACCCCGAGCTCATCGAGCTGGTCGAGATGGAGGTCCGCGAGCTGCTCACCGAGTACGAGTTCCCCGGCGACGAGCTGCCCGTCATCAAGGGCTCGGCGCTCAAGGCGCTCGAGTGCGGCTGCGGCAAGCCCGAGTGCGAGTGGTGCAAGTCGATCCTCGAGCTCACCGACGCCCTCGACACGTACCTCCCCGAGCCCGAGCGCGACGTCGACAAGCCGTTCCTCATGCCGGTCGAAGACGTCTTCACCATCACCGGCCGCGGCACCGTCGCCACCGGCCGCGTCGAGCGCGGCATCGTCAAGGTCGGCGAAGAGATCGAGATCGTCGGCATGCGCGACAAGCCGATGAAGACCACCGTGACCGGCGTCGAGATGTTCCGCAAGCTGCTCGACGAGGGCCGCGCCGGCGACAACATCGGCGTCCTGCTGCGCGGCACCAAGCGCGAAGAGGTCGAGCGCGGCATGGTCTGCGCGAAGCCGGCCAGCATCACGCCGCACACGCACTACAAGGCCCAGGTCTACGTCCTGTCCAAGGACGAAGGCGGCCGCCACACGCCGTTCTTCAACGGCTACCGGCCGCAGTTCTACTTCCGCACCACCGACGTGACCGGCGTCATCACCCTGCCCGAGGGCGTGGAGATGGTCATGCCGGGCGACAACACCGAGATGGAAGTGCAGCTCATCACCCCGATCGCCATGGAGGAGGGTCTCCGCTTCGCCATCCGCGAGGGCGGCCGTACCGTCGGCGCCGGGGCGATCTCGACCATCATCGACTGACCAGACGCAGAGAACGGGACGGGCGTGCCGCGCACGCCGCGGCGGCCGACACGCCCGGACCCGTGAACAAGGCGAACGAAGCCGGACACGGCGAGAGCGAGAAGACGAGAGTGGCCCAGCAGAAGATCCGCATACGGTTGAAGAGTTACGACCACGAGCTCATCGAGCGCAGCGCGCAGTCGATCGTGGAGACGGCTCAGCGCAGCGGTGCGACCATCTCGGGTCCGGTGCCGCTGCCCACCGAGAAGAACGTGTACTGCGTCATCAAGAGCCCGTTCAAGGACAAGGACTCGCGCGAGCACTTCGAGATCCGCACGCACAAGCGGCTGATCGACATCCACCAGCCGACGCCCAAGACGGTCGACCAGCTCATGCGCCTCGACCTTCCCGCCGGCGTCCACATCGAGATCAAACTGTGACGAGCATGAACGGCATCATCGGCAAGAAGATCGGCATGACCCAGCTCTTCGACGACGACGGCAACGTCGTCCCGGTGACGGTCATCCAGGCCGGGCCCTGCCCCGTCACCCTCGTGCGCACCGCCGAGAAGGACGGCTACGACGCCGTCCAGCTCGCCTTCGAGGAGTGCAAGGACAAGCACGTGACCAAGCCCGAGCTCGGCCACCTCAAGAAGGCCGGCCTCAAGCACGGCATGCGTCACCTCGTCGAGTTCCGCGGCCCGAGCGCGCTCAAGGTCGGCGACACCGTCACCGTCGAGGCGTTCGAAGACGGCGAGACGGTCAGCGTCTCCGGCGTCTCCAAGGGCAAGGGTTTCCAGGGCACCATCAAGCGCCACAACTTCTCCCGCGGCCCCGAGAGCCACGGCTCGCACAACATCCGCCAGCCCGGGTCGATCGGCGCCAGCGCGTACCCGAGCCGGGTCTTCAAGGGCATGCGCATGAGCGGGCACATGGGCGCGCATCAGGTCACGCAGCGCGGCCTGCGCGTCGTGCGCCGCGACCCCGAGAACAACCTGCTGCTCGTCCGGGGCGCCGTGCCGGGCGCCAAGAACTCCGTCGTCATCGTCAAGGGCAGGGGATCGTGACCGCCGACGAGACCAAGAAGAACCAGACCGGCGACGCGGCGCCCGACGCCGCCGAGAGCGCGGCCGAGACGGCCGCCGCGAAGGCCGCCGCCGACAAGGCCGCCGACGCGCCGCAGGCCGACGAGGCCGTCAAGGCCGACGAGCCGGCGGCCAAGCCGAAGCGCGCCCGCGCCGCCAAGCCGAAGGCCGACAAGCCGGCAGCCAAGCCGAAGGCCGCGAAGGCCGACGAGGCCGACGAGGCCGCCAAGGCCGACGAGCCGGCGGCCAAGCCCAAGCGCACCCGCGCCGCCAAGCCGAAGGCCGCCAAGGCCGACGAGGCCGAGGCCGCGCCGGCCAAGCCGCGCCGCCGCGGCAAGGCCGCGGCCCCCGTCGCGCCGGCTCGTGCCGAGCGCCCGCCGAAGCCCGCCAAAGCCGCCAGGGCCGAGCGGCCCGAGCCGCGGCGCGGCACCGCCGGCAAGGCCACGGTCGTCGGCATCGACGGCAAGGAGATCGAGTCGCGCGACCTGCGGCCCGAGCTCTTCGCCGTGCCCGCCGACGTCGGCGTGCTGCACCTGGCCGTGCGCGGCGAGCAGCTCGCGCGCCGCCGGGGCACCGCCTCGACCAAGACGCGCGGCGAGATCACCGGGTCGACTGCCAAGCTCTTCCGCCAGAAGGGCACGGGCCGCGCCCGCGCCGGCAGCATCAAGTCGCCGGTGCGCACGGGCGGCGGCACCGCCTTCGGGCCCAAGCCGCGGAGCTTCGCCATCAAGGTGAACCGCAAGGTCGTCAAGAAGGCGCTCGCCATGGCGCTGTCCAACCGCGCCGAGAACGGCCACGTGTTCGTCGCCGCCGGGCTCGAGCTCGACGACCCGAGCACCAGGCGCGTGAACGAGTTCCTCGTGGGGCTCGACATCGCCGCCCCGGTCCTCGTCGTCACCGACGACGAGCCGGCGGTCACGAAGTCCGTGCGCAACCTGTCCTACGCGGAGACCGTCGAGGTCCGCGGGCTGTCGACCGAGCGCGTGCTGCGCACCCGCTCGCTGCTCCTGACCGAGAAGGCGTTCGCCGCCCTGAGTGAGGCGTGACCGATGGTAGAAGCTGAGAAGATCATCATCAGGCCGGTCATCTCCGAGAAGAGCTACGCGCAGATCGACCACAACCGGTACACCTTCGAGGTGCACCCGGACGCGCACAAGACCATGATCGCGCAGGCGGTCGCGCAGCTCTTCGACGTGACCGTCGTCAACGTCGCGACCTCGCACGTGCCGAGCAAGCCCAAGCGCCGCGGCTGGAGCCGCGGGCGCACCCCGGGCTGGAAGAAAGCCGTCGTCCAGCTCCGCGAGGGCGACAAGATCGAGTTCTTCGAGGGCAGGTAATGGGCATCCGCAAATTCAGGCCGACCTCACCGGGCCGTCGCTTCATGACGGTCGAGACGTTCGAGGACATCACGCGCACCGAGCCGGAGCGCTCCCTCGTGGCGCCGCTCAAGAAGAACGGCGGCCGCAACGTCCACGGGCGCATCACCACGCGCCACAAGGGCGGCGGCCACAAGCGCCGCTACCGCATCATCGACTTCAAGAGGGACAAGGACGGCGTGCCGGCCAAGGTCGCCCACATCGAGTACGACCCGAACCGCTCGGCGCGCATCGCCCTGCTCCACTACGTCGACGGCGAGAAGCGCTACATCATCTGCCCCCGCGGGCTCAAGCAGGGCGACACGGTCGAGTCCGGCCCCCAGGCCGACATCAAGCCCGGCAACGCGCTGCCGCTCGAGAACGTGCCGACCGGCACCACGGTCCACAACCTCGAGCTCCAGCCCAGTCGCGGCGCGCAGCTCCAGGCCAAGGAGAAGGGCTACGGCGTCGTCAGGCTGCCCTCGGGCGAGCTGCGCCGCATCAGCCTCAAGTGTCGCGCGACGGTGGGCGAGGTCGGCAACTCCGACCACTCCAACATCGACGGCGGCAAGGCCGGGCGCACGCGCTGGCGGGGCGTCCGCCCGACGGTGCGCGGCACGGCCATGAACCCGGTCGACCACCCGCACGGCGGCGGCGAAGGCAAGACCACCGCCGGGCGTCACCCGGTCACGCCCTGGGGCGTGCCGACGCTGGGGTACCGTACGCGGCCCGGCAAGAAGCAGTCCGACAAGTTCATCATCCGCGGCCGCAAGCGCGGCAAGCGTGGGTAAGGCGGGAGGCGAGCGATGAGCAGGTCAGCGAAGAAGGGCCCGTTCGTCGACGAGCGCCTCATGCGGCGCATCGTGGCGATGAACGCGAGCAACCAGAAGAAGATGATCAAGACGTGGTCGAGGGCCTCGACGGTCTTCCCGGAGATGGTGGGCCACACCATCGCCGTGCACGACGGGCGCAAGCACGTGCCCGTGTTCGTGACCGAGTCGATGGTCGGGCACAAGCTGGGCGAGTTCGCCCTGACGCGCACGTTCCGCGGGCACGTGCGCGGCGACCGCGCGGCGCGAAGGTGAGCTGAGCGACGATGGCAGTACAGGCACAGGCGAAGTACGTACGGGTCGCGCCGCGCAAGGCGCGCGAAGTCGCCGACCTCATCCGCGGCAAGTCGGTCGCGGACGCGCGCAGCACGCTGTTCTTCGCCAACCGCAACGCCGCCCAGGTGGTCAAGAAGGTACTCGACTCGGCCGTGGCCAACGCGGAGAACAACAACGACCTGGCCGCCGACGACCTGTTCGTGAAGGTGGCCCGCGTCGACGAGGGCCCGACGCTCAAGCGCTGGCAGTTCCGCGCCATGGGCCGGGTCAACCGCATCCGCAAGCGCACGAGCCACATCACCATCGCGGTGGATCAGAGGGAGGTCCGTTCCTAGTGGGCCAGAAGGTGCATCCCGGCGGGTTCCGAGTCGGCGTCATCCACGACTGGAAGTCGCACTGGTATACGGAGAAAGAGTTCAAGCACTTCCTCGCGGAGGACGCGCGCATCCGCCGGCACATCCTGGGCAAGCTGTCCCACGCCGGCCTCTCGCGCATCATCATCCGCAAGGACCAGAACAACGTGACCATCGACATCCACACCGCGCGGCCGGGCATCGTGATCGGCAAGAGCGGCTCCGAGGTCGACGCGCTGCGCAAAGAGATCCACGCGATGACGCGCAAGAACGTCCAGGTCAACATCCTCGAGGTCAAGCGGCCCGAGCTCGACGCCGTCCTGGTCGCGCAGTCGATCGCCGAGCAGCTCGAGAACCGCGTGAGCTTCAGGCGGGCGATGAAGCGCGCCCTGACGAGCGCGATGCGCTCCGGCGCCGCCGGCATGCGCGTGCGCTGCGCCGGCCGCCTGGGCGGCGCCGAGATGGCGCGCTCCGAGCACTACAGCGAGGGTCGCGTGCCGCTGCACACGCTGCGCGCCGACATCGACTACGGCTTCCGCGAGGCGCGCACGACCTTCGGCCGCATCGGCGTCAAGGTCTGGATCAACAAGGGCGAGATCCTGCCCGAGGGCTACCCGATGGACGAGGCCAAGGCACGCCAGGAGCGCGACGACCGCGCCCGCGACGACCGCGGCCGCGACCGTCGCGGCCCGCGCCGCGACGGCCCGGGCGGGCGCCCGGGCGGTCCCGGCAGGCCCGGCGGCCGCCCCGGCGGACCCGGCGGTCGCCCCGGCGGCCCCGGCGGGCGCCCGAGCGGCCCGGGTGGGCGCTCGAGCGGCCCGCGCCGCGACGGCCCGGGCGGTCGCTCCGGCGGCGCCCCGCGCCCCGGCGGCCAGCAGCGCCCGGCGGGCAGGCAGCCCAGGCCGGCGATCAAGCCCGACGCACCGAAGACCGACCAGCCGAAGCCGTCCGCTCCGGCCGGCGGCGCGCCCAGCGAGGGCACGCCGGCCGCCGAGAGCTGACGGGCACGAGAGACGAGACACGATGCTCCTACCAAAGCGAATCAAGCACCGTAAGCAGCAGCGCGGCCGCATGGCCGGGGCCGCCAAGGGCGGCACCGACGTCGACTTCGGCCAGTACGGGCTCAAGGCCCTCGAGTGCGGCTGGATCACCAACCGGCAGATCGAGGCCGCCCGTATCGCCATGACCCGTCACATCAAGCGTGGCGGCAAGGTGTGGATCAACGTCTTCCCGCACAAGCCGGTCACGCGCAAGGCGGCCGAGACGCGCATGGGCGGCGGCAAGGGCTCCCCCGAGACGTGGGTGGCCGTGGTCAAGCCCGGCAAGGTCATGTTCGAGCTCGCCGGTGTGAGCGAGCCGGTCGCCCGCGAGGCGATGCGGCTGGCGTCGCACAAGCTGCCCGTGAAGACCAAGTTCGTGACGAGGGAGGGCAGTCTCTTTGAAGGCTAAGCAGCTCAGAGAGCTGTCGGACGACGAGCTCGTCGTGCACCTGCGGGACGCGCGCAAGGAGCTCTTCAACCTGCGCTTCCAGCACGCGACGGGCCAGCTCGACGACGTGCACAAACTGAACATGACGCGTCGCGAGATCGCGCGCCTGCTCACGCTCCAGAACGAGCGGCAGCGCGAGCGCGCGACGGCGGGTGGTGAAGGCTGATGGCGACGAAGAAGACCGACAGCGGCAAGCCCGCTCCCAAGCAGAGCGCGGCGCGCAAGCCGGCGGCCAAGAAGGCGGCCGCCGCCAAGGCGGCGAGGAAGACCGCAGGGGCGAAGTCGGGCGCGGCGGCCAAGAAGACCGCGGCGACCAAGACCGCGGCGACCAAGGCCGCCCCCAAGAAGACCTCGGCCGCGCGCGCCAAGGCGAAGGCCGCACGGCCGGCGCCCGAGCGCGTGCCCGGCCGCAAGGAGCGCCGCGGCATCGTCGTGAGCGACGCCATGGACAAGACCATCGTGGTGCGCATCGACGTGGTCCAGAAGCACGAGCGGTACGGCAAGGTCGTGCGCCGCTCGACCAAGCTGCACGCGCACGACGAGCACAACACGGCCGGCGTCGGCGATCTCGTGCGGCTCGTCGAGACGCGGCCGCTGAGCGCCACCAAGCGCTGGCGGCTGCTCGACGTCCTCGAGAAGGCCAAGTGAGCGCGGACAGCGCCGGCGGAGACAGCACATGATCCAGGTAGAGTCGAGATTGAAGGTCGCGGACAACACGGGCGCCCGTGAGATCCTCTGCATCCGCATCAGGGGCGGGTCGAGGCGCCGCTACGCGACGGTCGGCGACATCATCGTCGGCACGGTCAAGCAGGCGACCCCCGGCGGGGGCGTCAAGAAGGGCGACGTCGTCCGTGCCGTCGTCGTGCGCACCAAGAAGGAGTTCGGCCGCAAGGACGGCACCTACATCGCCTTCGACGAGAACGCGGCCGTGCTGATCGACAACCAGGGCAACCCGCGGGGTACCCGCATCTTCGGGCCCGTGGCGCGTGAGCTGCGCGAGAAGAACTTCATGAAGATCGTCTCGCTCGCGCCTGAGGTGCTCTAGCGCGGCGGCGCGAGGGAGCGTTCATCGAGATGGATAAGGCGAAGATCAAAAAGGGCGACCAGGTCAAGGTCGTGAGCGGCAAGGAGACCGGCAAGACCGGCAAGGTGATCCGCGTCGACCGCGAGCACGGCAAGGTGTTCGTCGAGCGGCTCAACATGATGAAGAAGCACACGAAGCCGCACCCGAAGAAGAACCCGCAAGGAGGCATCATCGAGCGCGAAGCGCCGATCGACATCTCCAACGTGATGCTGGTCTGCCCGGCGTGCGGCGCGCCGACCCGTGTCGGCTATCGCCTGCTCGCCGACGGGGGCAAGGTACGCGCCTGCCGGCGCGCCAACTGCGGCAAGGACATCGACAGGGTGTGATGATGGCGAGGCTCAAGGACAAGTACCGTAAGGACGTCGTGCCGGAGCTCATGGAGGAGTACGGCTACGACAACGTCATGCAGGTCCCGCGCATCACCAAGATCACCCTCAACATGGGGGTCGGCGAGGCGAAGACCAACGCGAAGCTGCTCGACGACGCCGTCGAAGAGCTCGCCCTGATCGCCGGCCAGCGGCCGTCGATCACCCGGGCGCGCAAGTCGATCGCCGGTTTCAAGCTGCGCGAGGGCATGGCGATCGGCTGCCGCGTGACGCTGCGCGGCGAGCGCATGTACGAGATGCTCGACCGGCTGGTCTCGATCGCGCTGCCGCGCATCCGTGACTTCCGCGGCATCGACCCCGGGCAGTTCGACGGGCGTGGCAATTTCGCCATGGGCGTCCGCGAGCAGACCATCTTCCCCGAGATCGACTACGACTCGGTCGACCAGACCCGGGGGCTCAATGTCGTCATCGCAACGACGGCGAAGACCGACGACGAGGCGCGTTCGCTCCTCGCTCGGCTCGGCATGCCGTTCCGCGCCAACCAGGAGTAGCTGAAGCATGGCCAAGACATCACTGGTGGTGAAGGCCTCGCGCCGGCAGCGCTACCGGACACGCGAGTACAACCGTTGTTCGCGCTGCGGGCGGCCGAGGGCGTACTACCGCAAGTTCGGCGTCTGCCGGATCTGCCTGCGCGAGCTCGCCCATCAGGGCGTCGTGCCGGGCTTGACCAAGTCGAGCTGGTGAGGAGGCGAGCGCGATGTCCATGACAGACCCGATCGCCGACATGCTGACGCGGGTGCGTAACGCGAGCGCCCAGCGGCACTCGCGCGTCGAGATGCCCACGTCACGCATGAAGCTCGAGATCGCCCGCATCATGACCGAGCAGGGCTACGTGTCCGGCTACGAGGTCGTCCAGGGCGAGCACGGCGACGTGCTGCGCATCGAGCTCAAGTACGGGCGCAACCGCGAGCGCGTCATCTCGGGCATCAAGCGCGTGTCCAAGCCGGGGCGCCGCATCTACGCGCGCAAGGACAGGCTGCCGAAGGTGCTCGGCGGCCTCGGGACGGCCGTCATCAGCACGTCCCGCGGGCTGGTCACGAGCGCCGAGGCCAAGAAGCTCGGCGTCGGCGGCGAAGTCATCTGCTTCATCTGGTAAGGACGGCTGATGTCGAGGATAGGAAGAGCACCGATCACGGTCCCCGACGGCGTCGAGGTGGTCTACGACGACGCCCTCGTCACCGTCAAGGGGCCGAAGGGCGAGCTGAGCCAGCGCGTGCCGCGCGAGATGCTCGTCGAGCAGAAGGACGGCGTCATCACCGTGAGCCGGCCGACCGAGTCGGGCCGGCACCGCTCGCTGCACGGCCTCACGCGCACGCTGATCGCCAACATGGTCGACGGCGTCACGGCGGGGTTCGAGAAGCGCCTCGAGATCGTCGGCGTGGGCTACCGCGCGACGCTCAAGGGCGAGGCCCTCGAGCTCGTCGTGGGCTACAGCCACCCGGTGGTCGTCGAGCCGCCCGAGCACGTGAGCTTCGAGACGCCGCAGGCCACGGTCGTGCTCGTGAAGGGCATCGACAAGCAGGTGGTCGGCGAGGTCGCCGCCAAGATACGCGCCCTGCGGCCACCCGAGCCGTACAAGGGCAAGGGCATCCGCTACGCCGGCGAGCACGTGCAGCGCAAGGTCGGCAAGCGCGCCTGAGTGAGCTGAAGACGAGAGGACCGCGAGAACGATGAGTGCAGTGAACGTGAGAGAGGCGCGCGCGCGACGCAAGCGGCGCGTCCGCGGCAAGATCTCGGGCGTGGCCGAGCGGCCGCGCCTCGCGGTCTTCCGCTCCAACAAGGCGATCTACGCGCAGGTCGTCGACGACGGCGCCGGCCGCACCCTGGTCGCGGCGCGCTCCGCCGAGGTCGACACGAAGGGCCTCGACAAGAGCGCGGTGGCGAAGAAGGTCGGCGCGCTGGTCGCGGCGCGGGCCAAGGAGAAGGGTATCTCCAGCGTCGTCTTCGACCGGTCAGGTTATCTCTACCACGGGCGCGTCAAGGCGCTCGCCGAGGGCGCCCGCGAGGGCGGCCTCGAGTTCTGACGACGGAAGAGAGGCAAGGTGGCTCGAGGAGTCTACAGCGAGGGCAACGAGCTCAAGGAGCGCGTCGTCGACATCAACCGCGTGGCCAAGGTCGTCAAGGGCGGCCGGCGGTTCTCCTTCACGGCCCTGGTCGTCGTCGGTGACGAGGACGGGCACGTGGGCGCCGGCTACGGCAAGGCGCGCGAGGTCCCGCTCGCGATCCAGAAGGCGATCGAGGACGCCAAGAAGAACCTCTTCAAGGTGCCCCGCTACAAGACGACCATCACCCATCAGGTGATCGGCCGCTACGGCGCCGCCCGCGTGCTGCTCAAGCCGGCCTCCGAAGGTACCGGCGTCATCGCCGCCGGCGGGGTGCGGGCCGTGCTCGAGCTGGCCGGGGTGCGCGACATCCTGACGAAGTCGCTGGGCACGACCAACCCCATCAACCTCGTGCGCGGCACGGTGCAGGGCCTGCAGTCGCTGAAGACGCCCGAGGGCGTCGCGCGGCTGCGTGGCATCCCGGTCTCGCAGGTGCTCGGCATCGAGCGCGACAAGAGCGCCGAGGCGGAGACGACGGCCCCGGCCGGTGAGGCGTCCGCATGACGGCGCAGCTCGAGATCACCCAGACGAAGAGCGCGATCGGGCGCAAGCCCGATCATCGCGGCACCCTCCGGGCGCTGGGCCTCAAGCGCATCGGCCACACGGTAGTGCACGACGACACGCCCGTGATCCGCGGCATGGTGAAGAAGATCGCGTACCTCCTCGAGGTGCGCGAGGTCACGAAGGGCTGAGATGGCTGAGCTAGGACTCCACGACCTCCGCCCCAACGCGGGCGCGACGAAGGACCGCAAGCGCCTCGGGCGCGGCAAGGGCAGCGGGCAGGGCAAGACCGCCGGCAAGGGCCACAAGGGCTACAACGCCCGGTCCGGCGGCGGCGTGCGCCCGGGCTACGAGGGCGGCCAGATGCCGCTCTACATGCGGCTCGGCAAGCTGCGCGGCCCGCACATGAAGAAGAGCATGCCGATCGGGCCGTTCCGCACCTACGCCGTGCCGGTCAACGTCGGCCGCCTGGCCGTCCTCTTCGAGGCGGGCGCCGAGGTGACCCCCGAGGCGCTGGTCGAGAAGCGCGTCGTCAAGAACACGCGTACGCCGATCAAGATCCTCGGTGACGGTGACCTCGACAAGGCCCTGACCGTGCGCATGCACCAGTTCTCGGCGAGCGCCAGGGCCAAGATCGAGGC
>JAZBOM010000293.1:0-7106 GCA_036351205.1 Thermoleophilia bacterium
CCGGCCCGTCAGCCTGTCGGACTATCGCGGCCGGAAGAACGTCCTGCTGGTCTTCAACCGCACCTTCACCTGACCGTTCTGCCGCTGGCATATGGCGCAGTTGCGCCATGACTACGACAAGTTCGTGCAGCGCGACGTCGAGGTGGTGGTGGTGGGACCCGAGGATGCGGCCAGCTTCGCCCAGTACTGGCTGGAGGGGTCCCTGCCGTTTGTCGGCCTGCCCGACCCGAGACACAGCGTGCTCAAGCTCTACGGCCAGGAGGTGAAGCTCTTCAAGTTCGGCCGCATGCCGGCCCAGGTGCTCATCGACAAGGCCGGGGTCGCGCGCTTCGTGCACTACGGCCACAGCATGAGCGACATCCCCGAGAACGAGGAGATCCTCGCCCTGGCCGACCGCCTCGACGACGCGGTCGGGGCCGACACCGAAGGGCACGGCTGAGAGACCGCGGCGACGCCGGCGGGTGCTTGACAGCCGACGCGCGCCGGTGGTCTTGTAGGCACGATGGTCGATCTCGTCGCGACCAAGACCCTGCCGCCACGCCTGCCGACCGGGCTCGTGCGGCGCTCCGCGCTGGTCGAGAGGTTGCGCGATCGGTTCTCGGGCCGGCTCACGCTGGTCTCGGCCCCTCCCGGCTACGGCAAGACCACGCTCGTCGCCTCCGCACTTTCAGGACTCCCCGCGCGCTCGGCGTGGGTCAGCCTCGACGAGGGCGACAACGATCCCACCCTCTTCTGGCGCTCTGTCGGCGCCGCGCTCGCCGACGCCGGCGCGATCGCCTCGACACGGGCGCTCGACCGCCTCGCCGCGACGCCGAACTGCTCGACGGACCTCCTCGCCTTGACGCTCGTGAACGAGCTCGCCGGCCTGGGCGGGCCCTGCGTCCTCGTGCTCGACGACTACCAGGAGATCGACGACGACGCCGTGCACCGGAGCGTCGGGCGGCTCGTGGATCGCCTCCCGCCGCACGACCATGTGATCGTCGTCGCCCGCGCCGACCCGCCGCTGCCGCTCGCCCGGCTGCGGGCGCGGGGGCAGCTCCACGAGCTGCGCGTCACCGACCTGCGGTTCTCGACCGATGAGGCGACCGCGCTGCTCAACGAGACCATGGGACTGCACCTCGAGGCGGACCAGGTCGCGGCCCTGAACGAACGCACCGAGGGGTGGGCGGCCGGACTGCGCCTGGCCGGCCTCTCCCTCGAGGGTCGCCGAGACCCCGCCGCCTTCGTCGCCGCCTTCGGGGCGACGCACCCCTACGTCCTCGACTACCTCACCGAGGAGGTGCTGGAGCACCAGGGCGACGACCTCACCGACTTTCTCTGCAGCACGTCGGTGCTCGACCGGCTGTGCGCCCGTCTGTGCGACGCGGTGACCGGGAGGACAGACTCGCGCGAGATGCTGCGCCGCGCGGAGGCCGCGAACCTCTTCGTCCTCCGGCTCGACGACGAGAGCACCTGGTACCGGTATCACCGGCTGTTCACCGATCTTCTGCGTCATCGGCTGGGCGAGCGCGATCCCGGGGCGGTCCCCGCTCTGCACGCGCGAGCGAGCCGCTGGTTCGAGCAGGAGGGGGACCTCGAGGAGGCAACCCGGCACGCCCTCGCCGCCGGCGATCTCGACCGCGTCGCGGTCCTGCTCGAGAGGATCCAGGTCACGCTGGTGACCACGGGCAGGACCGCCACCGTGCGGAAGTGGCTGAGCGCTCTCCCGGAGGAGACGCTTGGGCGCCACCCCATGCTCGCGGTGTGGGGGTCGTGGGCCTGCTTCCTCCAGGGAGACATCGCCGAGGCTCGGCGCCTGGTGGCCCTGGCCGGCGACGGCGACGCGGCGGCGGGCGGCGACGCGGCGGCGGGCGGTGACGCGGCGGCCGCGGGCGCCGTCGAGACCATGAGGGCCTTCCTCAGCCGCGCCGTCGGCGACCTCGCCCTCAGCCTCGCCCAGAGCCACGCCGCGCTCGCTCGACTGCCACCCGACGCGGTGCTGATCCGCGGGCTCGCGACGTTCAACCTCGCGGTGCTGCACAGCTTCGGAGGCGACATCGAGACCGCCCGCAGGCTGGGCGAGGAGGCGCTCGCGCTGGCCCGCGACTCGCGGCCCTTCTGGGACGACGCCATCATCAGCAGCCACCTTGCGCGCGTGGCCATGCACAGCGGGCGGCTGCGCGAGGCCGAGGACATCTGCCGCGCGACCATCGCCTCGGGGCTCGACGTCTCGAGCGCGGCGCCCATCCCGGTGCTGGCCCACCTTTACGGGACCCTGGGAGACGTCTGCCTCGAGCTCGACCGGCTGTCCGAGGCCGAGGGGTGCTTCGAGCGCGCCCTGAAGATCTGTGCGCCGGCGGGCGAGCCGGCCGCCGCCTTCCTCGCCCGCCTCGGGCTCTCACGCGTCCTCTTCGCCCGCGGCGACGTGCCGGGCTCGCGGCAGGCCCTCGAGCACGCCGACGACACCCTGTCGCCGGGCCTCGCGCCGTGGGTCCGCCCCTACCTGAGAAGCTGGGCGGCGCGCCTCACCGCCGCCGAAGGCGACCACACGACGGCACTGGACCTCGCCGCACGCACGGAGGCGACGTGCCTCGAGGACTCCGAGTTCGCCGAGATCCACTACCCGGCCCTGCTCAACACGGCTCGGGTCCGCCTCGCGGCCGGGGAGACCGCAGACATCGGTCGGCGCCTGAGCGCCATGGCGGTGCGGGCCGAACGCCAGGGTCGGACCCGCCTGCTGATCGAGATCCTGACCGTGAAGGCGGAGTGCCTGGCCGCCGAGGGACGCGACGACGACGCCGTGGCCGAGATGCGGCGCGCGCTCGCGCTCGCCGGACCCGAAGGCCACGTGCGCGCCTTCGTCGACGAGGGCGAGCCCGTGGCCCGCTTGCTGCGCACTCTCGCGGCCCAAGGTCACGGCGGGGACTACCTGGGCCGGCTGCTCGCCGCCTTCGCCCGTGCGGCCGCGCCGGCCGGGCGGGCCGGCGCGTCGAGCGACCGGGCGGCGGCCGGCGCGGCGAGCGACCGAGCGGCGGCGGCCGGGCGGCGGCGCAGGGCCGCGCTGGGCCTGCCCGCCTCCCCCGCACCGCTCCTGAGCCCGCGCGAGCTCGAGGTCGTCCGGCTGCTGGCCCGAGGGATGTCGAACCGGGAGATCGCGGCCGAGCTCTACCTGGCCGAGGGCACGGTCAAGAAGCACGTGTACAACGTCTGCGGCAAGTTGGGTGCCGCCCGCCGCAGCCACGCCGTCGCCCGGGCCCGCGAGCTCGGTCTGCTCTGAACGACGCCCGTCTCGGCCGGCCCGCACCGAACGACGCGCATCGCGGCCGGCCCGCCGATCGAGCGTCGGGCGCCGCGGCTATATAAACCACTCCCTACCACTTTCGGCCGCCGACACGCCGCCCGGTTTAGCCGACACTGCGCTCAAGGACGAGCCCTCGACAGGAGGCCGAACGATGAGCGCAGCGCACGACGGACGCACCGCGGACACCGCGCGGAGGCCCGGCCTCGAAGGCCCCGGACCGGCCCTCGGGACGGCCGAGCCGGCGGGCGCCGCGCGCGCCTACGCGCGGCGCTGGTGGATCCTCGGCGTGCTCGTGCTGTGCGTGCTCGTGATCGGCTTGGACAACATGGTCCTGAACGTCGCGATCCCCACACTGCAGGGCGAGCTCGGCGCCACCTCCTCGGAGCTCATCTGGATGGTCGACGCCTACATCGTCGTCTTCGCCAGCCTGCTCCTCGCCGCCGGCTCGCTCGGCGACCGCTTCGGACGGCGGCGAGCCATGATCCTCGGCCTCGCGCTGTTCGGAGTGGCCAGCCTGGGCGCGGCCTTCGCCTCCGACGCCACGCAGCTCATCGGCGCGCGAGCGGTGATGGGGGCCGGGGCGGCCTTCATCGCCACCTCCTCGCTCTCCATCGTCTCGAACGTGTTCCCCCGCGAGGAGCGCGGCCGTGCCATCGGCATCTGGGCCGGGTTCAACGCCCTGGGCATCGCCGCCGGGCCCGTGCTCGGCGGCGTCCTGCTCGAGCACTTCTGGTGGGGCAGCGTGTTCCTCGTCAACCTGCCGATCGTCGTGCTCGCCCTCGCCGCCAGCGTCGTGCTCCTCGTGGAGAGCCGGGACCCGAGCGTCCCGACCCTCGACCTCCCCGGGCTGGGGCTCTCGGGCATCTCCGTCTCGACCCTCGTCTACGCGCTGATCGAGGCGTCGGAGCGCGGCTGGACGGACCCCCTGATCCTCGCCTGCTTCGCGGCGTCCGTCGTCTTCGGCGCCGGGTTCCTGCTCCGCGAGACCCGCACCCCCTCCCCGATGCTGCAGCTGCGGTTCTTCCGCAGCCGCCGCTTCTCCATGGGCGTGGTCGCGGCCAGCCTGGCGTCGTTCGCCCTGTTCGGCCTGACCTTCGCCGTGACGCAACTCCTCCAGTTCGTCCAGGGCTACACCCCCCTGCAGGCGGGGCTGCGCCTGCTCCCCGTCTCCCTGGGGATCCTCGCCGGCGCCGGCAACGCCGATCGCCTGGTGCGGCGTCTCGGCACGACGCGGGTCGTGGCCGCCGGCCTCGTGATCCTCTCGGGGAGCTTGGCCAGTCTCGCCTTCTGGGGGCCTGAGACGAGCTACTGGACCATCGGCTCCACCCTGTTCGTGCTCGCGCTGGGCATGGGGACGGTGATGGCCCCCGCCGTCGACGCGATCATGGGCGGGGTGCCCGAGGCCAAGGCGGGCGTGGGGTCGGCGATGAACAGCGTGACCCGGATGGTGGCCGGCGCCTTCGGCGCCGCCATCATCGGCTCGGTCATGTACACGGTCTACGGCGAGAAGGTGTCCGACGCCGCCTCCGCGCTGCCGCCGGAGCTGGCAGAGCCGGCGAAGAACTCCGTGGGCGCCGCCATGCAGGTCGCCGCTTCGCTGCCGCCGGAGGCGGGAGCGCAGCTCGCGGCGGCGGCCGGCGCCGCGTTCACTGACGCCATGGGGATCGCCGTGCTCATCGGCGCCGCGGTCGCCCTCGTCGGGGCGCCGCTGGTGCTGCGCTTCATGCCGGCGCACCACCTGCCCCTGACGGATGACGAGCCGGATCCGCCGGCCGCCGACCTCGACGACACCGCAACGAGAGGCGGAGGACATGAGCCTGTCGCGACCGGCGCCCCCGCCGGCGCCCAGACCGCCTTCTCCCCCGGCCGGGCCGGATCGACCTGACCGCGGCCCGGCCGAGCGCCCGGGCGGAGCGGCCCGGCAGACCGCCGGGGCGCAGCGCCCGAGCGCAGCGCCCGGACGCCGTCGCGGGCTGCCGCGCCGGGTGGCCTCCGTCGCGCGAGCCCTGACAGGACTCGGAGCCCTGCTGCTCGCGCTCGGGCCGGCGCTCGTCGCCCCGGCGCCCTCCTCCGCGGAGGAGGGCGCCGGGGCCTCGACGGCCCGGGCGTCACGCCCCCCGGAGGCCGTCGTCGCCGACCTGCAGGCCTACATCCCCGAGCGGCTCGCCTCCGCAGACGTCCCCGGCCTGGCAGTGGCGCTCGTCCACGAGGGGGAGGTCGTCTGGCAGGCGGGCTTCGGCGTGGCGAACACGCTCACCGATGAGCCCGTGACCGAGGACAGCGTCTTCGCGGTGGCGTCGCTGAGCAAGCCGGTGGCGGCGTACATCGCGCTGGACCTGGTCGACTCCGGCCGGCTGGACCTCGACGAGCCGGTCCACGGGCGCTTCGAGGACCCCTGGCTCCCGCCGTCCGAACGAGCCGACCGGATCACGCTCCGACACCTGCTCGCCCACACCTCCGGGCTCTCGAACCGCCTGCACCCCCTCGACAAGTCCGTCGGATTCCCGCCCGGCGAGCGCTTCTCGTACTCGAGCGTCGGCTACCAGTACCTGCAGGCCGTCATCGAGCAGGCGGCGGGCTCCTCCCTCGAGCGCGTCGCGCGCGAGACCGTCTTCGAGCCGTTGGCGATGCGGTCGACGAGCTTTGCCGAGAGCCCAGGCGTCATGGGCAGGCTGGTCTCCGGCCACATCACGTACGGCGCCGACCTCGGGCCCCTCGTCGTTGCCCTGGGTGTCTGCGTCGCGCTCGTGTCCCTGGTCGGCATGGCGGTGCTTCGGCTGACGCGCGGGCGCACGGCACTCACGTGGAGACACCTGACCGCCTTCTACGCGGCCGGCGCGGCGGCGGCGCTGGTGCTCGCCGCGTGGCTGAACGGCGGCCTCAACAAGTGGTCGCTCCTCGCCGCGCTCCTGGTCGTCGCCCTGAGCGCCTGGCTGGCGATCTGGCTGGCCGGAGGCCGGCTGCTGATCCGGCGTGCGCCTGCCCTCTGGAGTTCCCGGAGACGGCGCACGGCCCTCGGGCTCGGCTACTTCCTGTGCTGCGTGCTCACGTTCGCAGCGCTGGCCGGCGCCGTCTCGGGCCCGGTGCCGGAGAGACCCTCACCGGCTCCGGGGGCGGCCTACTCGCTGAAGTCGACGGCCGGCGACCTGGCGCGCTTCATGATCGAACTGGCGGAGCCGGCACACCTCGACGCCGGCACCGCCGCGGAGATGGTCAGGCCGCAGGTCCGGACCAGCGGATCCAACTCGTGGGGTCTCGGGGTCGGCGTCTACCACGCTGCCGACGGGGACTGGCTCTGGCACGCCGGGGACGACCTGGACTTCCACGCCTTGATGGTCATGCGGCCGGGCACGGGCGATGGAGTGGTGGTGCTCGTCAACGGACAGGCGGGGCAGTCGGTGGTCTACGACGTCGCCCGCCGCGCCATGGGCGTCGAGTTCACGTGGAGTCGGTCGGCGGACCGCTGACCGGCAGGGCGCCGGACGCCCGCAGACCTCGCGGAGCGGATCGAAGCGCGTGCCGCCACGCTCACGCCGCGCACGCAGCCGGGCTGGCGGCCTACCCGTGCGCGACCGAGCCTCGCGACGACGCCGATGCCGAAGGCCTACCCGTGAGACGGGAGCGGAGCGCTCAGATCAGGGGTACTCTCGCGGGTCGAAGCCGATGTGCTCGATGTCGTGCACATCGCCCTGGAAGTCGGCGATGAGAAGACCCGCGTAGATGCCCTCCGCGGTGCGCACGTTGCTGAGCGCTCCGTCGAGGAAGTCCATCGCCTCCTTCTGGGTCGCGAACTCGGCGACCTTCGTCTTGCGGATCGGCTCGTCGC
>JAZBOM010000294.1:0-2301 GCA_036351205.1 Thermoleophilia bacterium
CACACCCCGGTCGTCGAGGACGCGATGGTCTACGACGACGGCTACCGGGGGCGCGTGGGCTACGCGACGGCGTTCATGTACTCGCCGGTGCTGCAGCGCCACATCGCGCTCGCCCGCGTGCGCCCCGACCTCGGCGAGCCCGGTACGCAGGTGAAGCTCGAGCTCACCGTGGACCATCACTACGAGCCGGTCGCCGCGCACGTGGCCCGGCTGCCGCTGTTCAACCCGGAGCGAAAGACGGCCTGAGATGACGCCCAAGAAGAAGCCCGTCGAGTCCAGGAAGAGCCTTGCCGAGTCGCGGAAGGCGCCGGCGAAGCCGGGCGTGACCGGCGCGAGGTCGAAGAAGGATGCCGCTGCGCCCGGGCGCAGAGCCGCCGCGGGGCCGGCGACGACGAAGGCGCCGACGACGAAGGCTGCGGCCTCCCGCGCCCAGCGCACCTACGACGCGATCGTCGTCGGCGGCGGCCACAACGGCCTCGTCAACGGCGCGTATCTCGCCAAGGCCGGCCTGCGCACGCTCATCCTCGAGCGGCGCCACCTCGTCGGCGGCGCCGCCATCACCGAGGAGCTGCGCCCCGGCTTCTGGTTCACCACGTTCTCGTACGCCCTCTCGCTCCTGCGCCCGCAGATCGTCCAGGAGCTGGAGCTCGTCAAGCATGGCTTCATGCCGCTCCTGATGTCTTCGACCTTCGCCCCGATGGAGAACGGCGACTACCTCTGGCTGACGCAGGACCACGGCCAGAACCTCAAGGAGATCGCCCGCCACAGCAAGCACGACGCCGACGCCTACGAGCAGTACAGCCACGACCTGGACATGGTCTGCCGGGCGCTCAAGCCGCTCTTCGACCAGGCGCCGCCCGACCTCTTCAGCGACGACCCCGAGGAGCTCCTCGCGCTCGCCGATCTGGGCCGCCGGTTCCGGGGGATGGACAAGCGCACCCTCCACAACGCCGTGCGGCTGCTGACCGGGAGCGCCGCCGACTTCCTCGACGACTACTTCGAGTCCGAGATCCTCAAGGGCTATCTGGCGAGCTCGAGCATCATCGGCACCAAGGTCGGGCCGCGCTCGCAGGGCTCCGGCCTCGTGCTGCTCTACCACTCGCTGGGCGAGCACGACGGCCAGTTCGGCGCCTGGTCGTTCCACAAGAAGGGCAACGGCGGCTTCACCCAGGTGCTCGCCCGCGCGGCGCAGGCGTTCGGGGCCGAGATCCGCCTCGAGGCGCCGGTCGCGTCGGTGATCACGAAGGGCGGCCGGGCCACGGGCGTCGCCCTGGCCGACGGCACCGAGTTCTACGCCGACACCGTGGTGAGCGCCCTCGACCCGCGCCGCACGTTCCTCGAGCTCGTCGAGCCGCGCGAGCTGCCCGACGACCTCGTCGAGACCATCCGGCGCTTCCGCTTCCAGGGTACGTCCTCCAAGGTGAACTTCGCCCTCGACGGCCTGCCTGAGTACCCGGCGCTGCCCGGCCGCGAGGACATCTTCCGCGGCTTCACCAACATCGGGCCGTCGATCGACTACCTCGAGCGCGCCTTCGACGAGGGCAAGTACGGCTGGTACAGCTCGCGGCCCTACATCGACGGCGCGATCCAGAGCACCATCGACCCCGACATGGCGCCGCCCGGCAAGCACGTCATGTCGTGCTTCATCCACTACACCCCGTACAAGCTGCGCGAGAGCGACTGGGACGCGGAGAAGGAGAACCTGGGGGACACCGTGCAGCGCACGCTCGAGTCGTTCTTCCCCGGGTTCGGCAAGCTCGTCCTGCAGCGCGAGGTCGTGACCCCGCTCCACATCGAGCGCACGGTGGGGCTCTCGGAGGGCAACATCTTCGCCGGCGAGTTCTTCGCCCCGCAGATGTTCTTCTTCCGCCCGGCGCCGGGCTGGTCGCAGTACCGCACGCCGGTCGAGGGCTACTACCAGTGTGGCTCGGGCACCCACCCGGGGGGCTGCGTCATGGGCGCCCCCGGCAGGCTGGCCGCCGGGCGGATCCTCGAGGACCGTGCGAAGCGGGGGCGGAAGTAGGTCGCGAGCACAGCGCCAAGCTGTGCGGAGAGACGGAAGAGGATGGCTGGCGAGGAAGGACTCGAACCTTCAATCCCCTGATCCAGAGTCAGGTGCCTTGCCAGTTAGGCCACTCGCCAGCGCTGCCCGAAGGCCAGTTGAGTGTACCGCGCCCCGGGCGCTCTCCTCAAGCGTGGCGCCGCTTGGCCCAGCCGGCCTGACGCTCTGCCGGATGAGGGTGTGGGCGCATCGGGCCGGCGCGGCCGACCGAAGGCGGTCCGTCCGCGCCGTCCGCCGGG
>JAZBOM010000295.1:0-2633 GCA_036351205.1 Thermoleophilia bacterium
CGCGAGGAGGGCGGCGACCACGGCGGCCGTCTACGCCGACGCCGAGCCCAGGATCCAACCCCAGCCGATCAGCGTTCCGATGGCCAGGGGGCTGCCGGGCAGCACCGGGTACACGGTGCCCACGGCGGCGACGGCAAGGACCAGTCCGGCGACGACGGTGGCGAGGATGTCGGTATCCACGACGCCATCCTGCCACCGGCCGGCCTCGCGGGATACCCGCCCCGGCCCAGGCGTCCGCGCCAAGGCCGGCGGGACCGGGAGGTAGGGCCCCGCCGCCGGCTAGAAGTCCCAGCCCTCCTGCATCTGGCGCACGGCGTCGTCGGCCAGCTTCGCGAAGTCGACCCTCTCGTCACCCCCATACGAGAAGAAGGTGGCGAGGACCACGCCGATGAGGGCTCCGGAGAACGTGCGCACGGAGAGATCGTCGGGGGGCCGCCCCACGCGACGCGCGACGACCGCGCTGAAGTCGTCGACGCCGCGCACGTACTCGTCGATCCAGCGTGCGCGCAACTCGGGGGTGGCGAGGATCAGCCTGGTCCGTACCCGTTGCGCCTCGAGGTCCTCGTCGGAGACGCCGGCGAACACCTCGCTCACGGCGCGCCGGATCGCCTCGAGCGCCGGCAACTCCGGGGGCTGCGCCTCGAAGGCGGCGAACATCACGGGGTCGGTGGCGTCGTAGAGCACCACGTCTTCCTTGGTGGGGAAGTAGCGGAAGAAGGTGCTCGGCGAGACCTCGGCGGCGGCGGCGATCTGCTCCACCGTCGTCCCCGTGTAGCCCTGCTCGCCGATGAGCCGCAGGGCGTGCTCCTGGATCGCCGCCCGCGTGCGCGCCTTCTTGCGCTCACGCAGACCGATCACCGGTGGCTCGGCGTGACCCGGCGCTGCCTGGCCGCCGGGGGGCGCCTCACTCCGGCGCGACGGCCGCCGTGGCGCCGCCGACCGCTTCTTGTTCGTCGCGTCCCGCATGGTGCTCCGATTCTATCTCCTGTCCGCCGCCGCGGGCGGTGGCTGCCGCGCGTCGCGGGAGCAGCAGGGCCGCGGTGACGGCGCCGACCACGGCCAGCGCGGCACACACGAGGAGAGCCACGTTCATGCCGTGGATGAAGGCGGCCTGCACGTTCTCGAGCACGGCCGTCGAGTCGAGCTGCCGCGCGACGGCGACTCCGCCGGAGACCCCGTCGCGCGCCAGCTCGGCGGCCGCCGCCGGCAGGCCGTCGACGTCGAGGCGGTCGATGTAGGCGGCGCTGAGGAGAGAGCCGAGCACGGCGGCACCGAAGGTGCCGCCGACGCCGCGCAGCGCCTGCACGAGCCCAGAGCCGACGGCGCTGCGGTCGGCGCTGAGGGCACCCAGCGCCGCGTCCATCGACGTCGGCAGGGCGATGCCGAGGCCGAGACCGCACACGGCCAGCCAGGCCATGGCGAAGCCGCTGCCGTCGGCCGTGCCCGTGGTGGCGGCCAGGGCGAGGCCGCCGGCAAGCACGACGAAGCCGAGCGACACCGCGACGTGCGCCCCCAGCCGCTCGGCGAGACGATCCGCGCCGAGCGCCCCGAGGATCAGGCCGCCGACCAGCGGCAGTTGCCGCAGGCCGTTGCCCAGGGCGGTCGTGCCGAGGACCTCCTGGAAGTAGAGCGGAGTGGCGAACATGATGCCGAACAGCGTGAACGACACGAGCGTGGCGAGGGCGGTCCCCCACGCGAAACCGCGCGAGCGGAAGAGGGCGAGGTCGACGAGGGGATCGGGGGCGCGCCGCTCCCAGAGGAAGAACACCGCCGTCACGGCGCCGCCGGCCGCCATCGCCGTGAGCGCGAACGCGTCGCCCCAGCCGTCCTGGCCGGCGCGGATGAGCCCGTACGTCGCGGTGGCGAGACCGGCCGCCGAGAGGACGATGCCGGGCACGTCGAAGCGCGGCCGGAGGTCGCTTCGCGACTCGGGGAGCAGCACGGCGACGCCGGCCAGGGCGACGAGCACGACCGGCACGTTGATGAGGAAGACGGAGCCCCACCAGAACTCGGTCAGCATCCAGCCGCCGAGGATCGGCCCGATGGGGTACCCGAGCATCGTCGCCGTCATGATCGCGGCGATGGCCTTGGGGCGCTCCTCCTCCGAGAACATCACGAGGAGCGCCCCGATCATCGTCGGCAACACGACGGCCGCGCCGAGGCCGAGGAGGACGCGGGCGCCGATGAACGCCGACGCCGTCGGAGCGTAGGCGCAGGCGATCGACCCGAGTCCGAAGACGACGAGCGAGCCGAGCAGCAGCTTCTTGCGCCCGTAGCGGTCACCGAGCATGCCCCCGGGGATCATCGCCGCGGCGAAAGTCAGCATGTAGGCCGAGAAGAACCACTGCAGCTGGGAAGTCGTCGCCTCGAGGTCGGCGGCCAGGGTCGGCAGGGCGAGCCCGAGCACCGTGGCGTCGATGCCGAGCACGAGAGCGGCGGGGACGAGAGCGGCGAGGGCCCACCAGCGACGGACGCTCGAGAGAGACATGACGGTCACATCCTTTCAAAAGTTGGCCTCAACTGCATGTAACCATGAAAAGATAGTAACTGTCAATATCGCCGAGCGGTGCGAGGGGCGCCCTCCCGATCCAAGCGATGGCGCAGGGCGCCGGGGGGTGACTCGACCGCTCGGC
>JAZBOM010000296.1:0-2090 GCA_036351205.1 Thermoleophilia bacterium
CGCCGGGCCCGCCTTCTCTATGAGGTGTATGAGGCCGTACGCGGCGCCGTCGGCGCCGGCTACCCCGTCTTCATCAAGATGAGCGCCCACGACGGCTGGCCCGGCGGCGTGCAGCCGGACGAAGCCGCCCTGGTCGCGGCCGAGCTCGACCGGCTCGGGATCGACGCCGTCGAGGTCAGCGCCGGCACGCCCGAGGGCGCCCGGCGAGACGGCTGGGACCACATCATGCCGGCGCCCCTACCCGAGGGCAGGTTCTTCGACTACGCGCTGACCATCAAGGAGAAGGTCGGCTGCCCGGTCATCTCGGTCGAGGGATGGCGCGACCCCTCGCGGATCGCCGAGGCCCTAGGGCGCATCGACGCGGTCTCGCTGTGCCGCCCGTTCATCCGTGAACCTCACCTCGCGGCGCGATGGCGCAGCGGCGACCTGACGCCGGCCGCCTGCATCTCGTGCAACAAGTGCCTCGACCTCATCCTCGATCGCGGGCTGGGCTGCATCTTCCACACACGCGAGAGGGCTGCGGGGGCGCCGGAGGCGTGACTCCGGCAGCGGACAACTCGCCCTCGCGTCGCAGGAGCCTCGGCGGCGTCAGGTCCTTCCTGTCCCGCCGCCCCCCCGATAGGCGCGGGCGACTTCGATCATCTTCTTGACGTTCTCCCGCTTCGCCTCATCCAGGAAGGCGGAGAAGTCCATCATGAAGCCGCCGCCCTTGCCGCAGCGCTCGGCCAGCTCCAGGCAGTAGGCCTCGACCTCGTCGACGGAGGCCGTGGCCAGCAGCGAGCTGGGCACGTTGCCCTCGATGCACTGCGAGCCCGCCAGCACCTCCTTGGCGAGCCCGGCGTCGGTGGCGCTCTCGAGGTGGATGAGACACGTCCCCGCGGGGATCTCCTTGAAGTGGTGCAGCCGCGAGTCGTACTTGCCCTGCGTGAAGAGCCACACCAGAAGCCCCTCGTCCACGAGGCCGAGGATGAGCCTCTTGAGCGTCGGCCAGTAGAGCTGCTCGTACTGCTCGTCGGACATGAAGCCGTCGGCGCCCTTGTAGAGGTAGATCGTGACGATCGGCTGCCCGAGCGCCTTGGCCCCGTCGATGCCGTACTGCAGCTGCCAGGGGAGCAGGCGCTCCATGAGAGCGGTCATCTTCTCCGGCCGGGAGAACATGTCGACGATGGCGCCGCGCCAGCCGCGGTAGTAGTTGCTGATGATGTCGAACGGCGCGTGGGCCATGGGCCCCAGGAGGTGCGGCAGGGCCAGCCTGCCTCCGAGCTCCTGGTCGATGCGGCCCAGGTAGTCGAACCACTCCTGGACGGCCCGCCCGGACGCCTGCAGCGCCTTCATGGCCTCGAGCAGGCCCGGGTTCTCGGCCGCGGCCACGACGAGGTCCGTCAGACCCTGGAAGAACGTGACCGTGTTGCGCAGCGGCGGCAGCTGGGCCAGCGGCTCGAGCTCGGGAGAGAGACGGGGCAGGTACTTGCGCAGGATCCAGTCCGAGGGGTCGTCGAGATACTCGTCGTACTCCTCGGCCTTCATGTACTCGGCCTCGACGAACTGGAACGACTTGTCGTCGGGCAGGTGGACCCCGGGCAGGCGCACCCGGTTCCAGCGCAGCGCCTCGAACATGCCCGCCGGGTAGATGAACTCCGGGCCGACGTAGGCGTCGAAGTCGGTGTCCTCGTACTGACGCACGTAGGCGTCGAACACCTTGTCGAACTCGGTCATCGCCTCCCTGAAGGTCACCGGACCGTAGTCGAAGGCGAACTTCTGTGTGGCGGCCGGGATAACGGGGATCCGGCCGGTGTCCTCGAGCCGGATCGTGTCGATGATGAGCTGGGCTCTGGCCTGGTACTTCGCCCTGGCCTCATCACTCGCGAAGCGCAGGTGCGCCCCGCTCACCCAGTCGGCGACGAGGCGATCGCCGAGCTTCTCCTCTGCTGCACGCTCCATCAGGCGCCTCCGCCGGTCCATTCGGCGGCCAGGCTGACCGCGCGACTCACGTCGTTGCCCCAGCCGTCGGCCCCCGTGTACGCGCGCACGCTCTCGTCCACGGGCGCGCCGCCGACCATGATCTTGACCTTGTCGCGGAGGCCGGCGGC
>JAZBOM010000297.1:0-2505 GCA_036351205.1 Thermoleophilia bacterium
AGGCCGGGCTGGGCTCGGCTCCCGCGTCGTGGGCGGGGTCGCCGGCCGTCCCCGGCACGGAGACGCGCAGCAGGGCGATGGTCTGCCCGACGAACGCCCCCATCACGAAGGCCAGAAGGAGCATCGAGAGCGAGAAGAGGTAGGTCTCGGCGAACAGCAGCGTCGAGAACGTGAGCACCGCGGCCACGAACCACAGCCACGGGACGAGCGGCGAGCGCCGCAGCTCGACTCTCCCCGCCGCGCGCGTCGCGCGCCGGCCGCGGTTGACGACCCAGCCGGCGGCGAGGCCGAGGACGACCAGCACGGCCGCCCAGACGACGCCGTAGTACACGCCGGGGATCACCGAGAGCGCGACGAACGCCGCCACGACGAGAGCGGCGACCACGATCTCCCGCCACGGCCGCAACGGTCGGCGCGCGGTCATGCGGACCGCCGAGACGAGGGCGACCGCCGTCGCCAGGACGAGGACGGCGAGGCGCGCCCAGTAGTAGATGGTGATGAAGTCATCCATGAAGGCACCCCTCAGATGAAGATCCACAGGCCGGTCACGGAGAGCAGGACGATGATGAACACCATCGCCACCACCCACTTGTCGTCTTCGGGGATCGGCGGCGCGGCCTCGGCCGCGGCCAGCGCGGACGCCGGCTCGACCTCCTCCACCTGCGCCGGCGGCTCCGGCGGCTGCAGCGTGTCGCCCTTCGTCGCCTCGGGCGGCGCCTCTTCCGCGGCCGGCGGCCCACCGAAGAGAGCCTCCAGCCCGCCGGTGATCTGGTCGGCGACGCCGGGGACCTTGACGCCGGTCGCGGTACGCACCGCGAGGACGGTGCCCGTGCCCTCGTAGGTCAGCACCTTGCCCTTGCCGCTGCCCGAGAGGATCCACTGCTCATCACGCTCGAGCGTGATGGTGCCCTTTGCCCTGATGCCCATCCTCTTGACGTTGACCGGCACGGTGACGGTGTCGTCGCCCTGCCACTGCTCCGGCCCCTCGAAGTCGAAGGCGACGCCCAGGCGGGCAGCCTTGATCGTGAAGCGTACCGTGTCGCCCAGGTCCTGGACCCAGATCGTGACCGCGGACGTCGCCTTGCCGCCCCCCTTGCCCGTGCCTTCGCCCCAGCCCGTGTACGTGCCGGCGTAGCTGTCGTCGGCGGCTCCCGCGACACCCGTCAGCAGAAGCGGCGCGAGCAGGACGAGAACGGCGACGGCCCCCGCGCCGGTGCGCGCGCGTCGCATTCGTGCCCCCTTTCGTCGAAGGCGGCCGCTCCGATCGGCCGCGCGTTACCGAGTACAACGCGCGTGTGCGCGATTCCTCTACCACTGCCGAGTGACCCGCGGCGAGCGGAGGGGATGAAGCCGTGGCGCGGGCCGCGGCGGGCGGAACGGACGGGGCCGGAGCGCGGGCGCGGCCGGCGACGGTCGCCGCGGCCTCCGCACAGCGCATAGACTGGGCTCGTCGCCGTCCGCCGCACCCCGAGGAGGTCACGCCCGTGTCGCGCAAGGGATGGGCGCTCTTCATCGCCCTCTGCGTGATCTGGGGCATCCCCTACCTGCTGATCCGCGTCGCCGTGGAGGAGCTCTCGCCACCGGCGCTGGTGTTCTTCAGGACGGCGGTGGCGGCCGCGGTCCTTCTGCCGCTGGCGCTGCGCCGCGGCCAGACGCGCGGCCTCTGGCCGCACTGGCGCTGGATCCTCGCCTACACGATGGTCGAGCTCGCCGTCCCCTGGCTCCTGCTCTCGCACGCCGAGCAGCGCCTGTCGAGCTCGATGGCGGGCCTGATCGTCGCCTCGGTGCCGCTCCTCGCCGTGATCGTCTACCGGGCGTTCGGCGTCGTCGACCACGTCGACGCCCGCCGCCTCGTCGGCCTGCTGGTGGGCTTCGCCGGGGTCGCCGCGCTCGTGGGCCTCGACTTCGGCGACCGCGACGGGCTGGCGATGGCCGAGGTCGGGCTCGTCGCGCTGTGCTACGCCGTCGGCCCGCTGATCATCAGCCGCCGACTCGCCGACCTGCCGAGCCTCGGGGTCGTGGTGGCGTCGCTCGTCATCACGACCGTCCTCTATGCGCCGTGGGCCTTGGCGACCCTGCCCGCGTCGGTCTCGGCGGAGACCGTGGGCGCCGTCGCCACCCTCGCCCTGGTCTGCACGGCGCTCGCCTTCATCCTCTTCTTCGCCCTCATCTACGAGGTCGGCCCGGCGCGCTCGACGGTCATCACCTACATCAACCCGCTGGTCGCCGTCCTCCTCGGCGTCTGGCTGCTCGCCGAACCGTTCACGCTGGGCATCGCCGTCGGCCTGCCGTTGATCCTCCTCGGGTCGGTGCTGGGGACGGCCCCGGCCATGCGGCGGGCGCCCGAGGAGGAGCCCGCCGCCGCCGCGGCGCCGTGACGGTACCGACGCCGCGCAGTGACGGCGAGGCCGCGACCGTACGGCGAGCAGCGCCACGTGAAGGCGCCGGCGCGAAGGCGCGGACCCGCGAGGGCAGGGTCACAGGCCGACCCTCACCCTCAACATG
>JAZBOM010000298.1:0-4175 GCA_036351205.1 Thermoleophilia bacterium
AGCGCCGTCATCGTCACCGGCATGTGCCAGCGGCCGATGCCGGTCGCCGTCCAGGTCGAGGCCTCGGCGGGGATGCGGTCGACGAGGAAGGCGAGGTTGCGCGGCTCGCCGGTCATCGACCCCGGCACGCCGAGCACGAAGTCCCAGTGCATGAGCGGGCCGGCCGGGCCGAACTGCTTGACCAGGCGCAGGGCGTTGTCGATCTGACCGGCCTCGAAGATCTCGAACTCGGGGCGCACGCCTTTGGTCTGCATACGCGTGTAGAACTCGCGCATCAAGGCCGTGTCGTTGAAGAAGACCTCTTCGCCGAAGTTGGCCGTGCCGGTCGTGAGCGACGCCATCTCGGGATCCAACTCGAGCGGCTGCAGGCGCTCGTCGGCGGTCATGCCCATGGCACCGCCGGTGGACGTCTGGACGATGATGTCGGTGCGGGCGCGGATCTCGGCAAGGGCGGCGGCGAAGACGTCCCTGTCCTGGGTCGGGCTGCCGTCGGGCCGGCGCACGTGCAGGTGGTAGATGGCGGCGCCGGCCTCGCGGCAGCGGGCCGCGTCCTCGCCGATCTCCCGCGCCGAGATGGGCAGGTTCGGTTGCGCCTCCCTGGTCGTCTCGGCGCCGACACCGGCGACGGTGATGATGAGCTTGTCCATCGTCGTCCCCCCTGGTCAGTAGGGCTGCGGTGGGCCGGCGGCGACGGGGCGGGCCGAGCCGGCCCGCCCCGTCGCCCGGGTTCACGCGCCGTAAGGATACTCCTGCGCCACGTAGGCGAGGCTCTCCTCGACCACCTCGAGGGCCCGCGCCAGGTCCTCCTCGGTATGCCGGTAGGCGATGTACCAGTGGTGATACGGCTGCACGAAGAGCCCCCGGCGGATGCACTGCGTGTAGAACTCCGTGCGCCGCTCCTTGTAGCGGTCGTCGACCTTGTCGAAGGTGAGGAACGGCATCGGCGGGATGCCGCTCTTCGTGACCGGCACGCCGGAGGCGTCGACGATCTCGCCGAGGCGCTCGAGGAAGCGCGTGCCGCGCTCCCAGATCACGTTCTGCACGTCCTCGCGCTCGAGGATGTCCATGCACTTCATGGCGGCGACCATCTCGAGGCTGTTGGGGAAGAACGTCGAGCTGAGGAAGGCGACCTTCTCGTACATCGAGAGGACCTCGCGCTTGCCGACGACGGCGGCGATCGGGTAGCCGTTGGCCATCGCCTTGCCCACGGTCGTGAGGTCCGGCGTCACGCCGTAGCGCTGCTGGGCGCCGCCCATCGCGACGCGGAAGCCGGTGCGGATCTCGTCGAAGATGAGCACGGCGCCGTTGTCGTGCGCGACCTCCTTGACCTTCTCGAGGTAGCCCTCGGGCGGCGGGATGATCGGCAGCGCCATCGGGTGGCCGACCGGGGTGATGATCACGGTCGCGATCTCGCCCGGGTTCTCGGCGAAGACGCGCTCGAGGTCGGCGATGTCGCCGTAGACGAACTCCTTGGTGAGGTCCTGGACGGCCTGCGGGATACCGCCCCTGACCTCGACGCACCAGTCACCCCAGCCGTGGTAGCCGCAGCGGGCGATCTTGTCGCGGCCCGTGTAGGCGCGGGCGGCGCGCACGGCGGCGTTGGTCGCGTCGGAGCCGGTCTTGACGATGATCGTCTGCTCGCCGCAGGGGAGGACGTCGGCGAGCCGCTCCTCGAGCTCGTTCTGGACCGGCTGGACGAGGCTGAAGCAGAAGCCCTGGTCCATACGCGCCTTGACGGCCTCGTTGATCTCGGGTTCGACGTAGCCGAGGATGATCGGCCCGTACGCGCAGAGCATGTCGATGTACTCGTTGCCGTCGACGTCGAAGATGTGCCCGCCCTTGCCGTGGGTGATGAAGACCGGGTACTCACCGACCACGAAGTTGTAGGGCCGCCGGATGCCGCCCACACCGCCGGGGGTCAGGCGGTAGGCGTCCTCCAGCATGCTCATCGACTTCGAGAGCTCGAGCTTTGGGGCGCTCTCGACGGGCTTCTTCATCTGGGCTCCTTTCGGCCGCGGGCGCGGAGAGAGTCGGGGTAGCGTGCGGCCGGGGACCCGCGACGCGGGGCCGGAGGACGCAGACGGATGGGGAGCTGCGCCACGTGGTCACCTCCATGACCGGCCGCCGGCCGCCCTGCCCGCACACGAGGGTACGGGAACGCGGCCGGCGTGCGGCGCGCCCGCCGAGGGCGGGCGCGCTACCCGGCACAGCCTATCGAATCGGCGGCGCCTTGGCATCCCCGGCGAGGGGCGCAGCCGCCCCCGCGCCGGCGCCCGCCGCGCGCCCTCCATCCCCCTCGCCCGCCGCGCGCCCCTCGCCCGCCGCGCGCCCTGCATCCGCCTCGCCCGCGGCGGGCAGCTCGAGCGGGGGCCTGCCGGGCTCGGGCGCCACGTCGGCGGCCCCGTAGCGGACGATGAGCAGGCCGGCCACCACGATGAGCGCGCCGCCGGCGAGCGTCGTCGCGGCCGGCGCCTCGCCGAGCAGCACGACCGCGTAGAGCGGCGCGCTCACGGGCTCGAGGTAGCCCAGGATGGAGGCGTGCTCGACCCGCACGCGGCGCACGCCCTCTATGTAGAGCATGTAGGCGAGGGCGGTGGCGAAGAGGCCCATCGCGACCGCCGAGACCCAGTCGCGCTGCGTGAGGCCCTGCTCCATACCGGCGGCCTGCCAGAGCGCCAGCGGCAGCAGGAAGACGATGACGCACGTCAGCTCGACCAGCACGATGGTCGAGCTGCGCACCTCGCGTGAGACCGACTTCACGATCAGCTGGTAGGCGGCGAAGAGAAGTCCGGTGGCGACCCCGCAGACGAGCCCGGCGAGCGAGACGTCACCGGCGCCGAGAAGGGCCGGCAGCAGGATCGCGACCATGCCGGCCAGGGCGACGACGAGGGCCGGCGCCACGATGCGGTCGGGCCGCTGCCCCATGAGACGCGGGGCCAGGAGGGCGACGTACACGGGCGCCATGAAGAGCAGGAACATGCCGATCGCCACGTCCGTGAGGCGCAGGGTGACGAAGAAGAGCAGCAGGCAGGTCGGGCTGATGATCCCCATCAGGAGCAGCCGGCCGCGCACGCCGCACGCGCGGAGCTCGGTGAACGTCGCGCGACGCGCGAAGAGGGCACCGAGCACGGCCACCGCGATCACCATGCGCACGACGAGGAGGAGGCTCTCGGGTGCGTCCGCGTACCGCACCAGGGCCCCGATCGACCCCCAGACGAGGTAGGTGACGGCCAGCATGGCGTAGCCCTCGAGCATGGCCGGCGTCCGTCGTACGCCTTGGGCCGCGACCGTCATCCCTGGAGCTCCGGCTGGGTCTCGCCGCCGAAGGCCACGACGAGCAGCCCGCTGACGATGATCAGCGCCCCGCCGGCGAGTGTCCACGGCCCGGGGCGCTCGCCGAGGAAGATGAACGCGTAGATGGGCGCGCTCACGGGCTCCAGGTAGCCCATGATCGGAGCGTGCTGCACCTTGATGTAGCGCAACCCGTCCATGAAGAGGCTGAACGTGAAGGCGGTCGTGACGACGCCGAGCAGCAGACCGATCACGAGGTCGGTGGCGGTGGGGGAGTAGCGGCCGACGACCTCGTACAGGCCGAGCGGCAGGACCACCACCGTGGTGAAGGCGCTCTGCACGAAGACGATCGCCGTGCTCGGCACGTGCCGACGCTGCAGCGACTTGGCGAACAGCAGATAGACGGCGTACATGACCCCGGCACCCCAGGCGTACAGCAGCCCGACGGTGGAGAGCCGGGCTTCAGCGAGCCCGGGCACCAGGATCAGCGCCATGCCGCCCAGACCGACGGCGAGGGCCACGTACACTGCGCGCTCGGTGCGCTCGTGGAACACGAGCGGCGCGACGACGGCGAGGTACACGGGGGCGAGATACGAGAGGAAGATCGCCACCGACACGCCGGTGGCGCGGATGGCGAGGAAGTAGAGCAGGAGGTTGGCGGCGAGCGTCGCGCTTATCCCGAGGACGCGGAGGGGCACGCCCGGTCGGCGCAGCTCGCGAAGGAGGCCCCGGGGCAGGACGACGGCGCCGAGGGCCACGGTGGCGAACGCCATGCGCACCACGAGGAGCATGCTCGCCGGCATGGTCGCAGAGCTGACCATGGTGCCGATCGAGCCGTTGACGACGGAGGCGCCCCCAGTCTCGAGGTAGCCGCGCAGGCGGCC
>JAZBOM010000299.1:0-7464 GCA_036351205.1 Thermoleophilia bacterium
CCTTCTTGAAGGCCTGCTGCAGAGTCTTGCCGACGCGCTTGTCCTCGCCGGGCAGCAGCTGGTCGAGCATCTCGACCACCGTGACCGTGGTGCCGAGGCGGGCGAAGACCGAGGCGAACTCGCAGCCGATCACGCCGCCGCCGACGATGACCAGGCTCGCGGGCACGTGGTCGATCCGCAGCAGCTCGTCGCTCGTCATCACGCGCGGGTCGGAGAAGTCGAACAGCCGAAGACGGACGGCGTCCGAGCCGGTGGCGAGGATGACGGCGTCGCCCTCGAGCGCACGCCCGTCGTCGAGGGCGATGCGGCCTGGGCCGGCGAGGCGTCCGTGCCCGGCGGCGACCTCGACCTTGCGCGCCGCCAGCATGCGCTCGACGCCCTCGCGAAGCTGCCGGGCGGTCACGTCCTTGCGCGCCATGAAGGCGGCGAAGTCGAGGGCGACGCCTTCGGCGTGCACGCCGAAGGCGTCGCCCTCGCGCGCCATCTGCAGGCGCTCGGCGCCGGCCACCATCGCCTTCGTCGGGATGCAGCCGCGATTGAGACAGGTGCCGCCGATCTCGCGCGACTCGACGACCGCGACCTCCGCCCCGAGTTGTGCGGCGCGCAGCGCCGCGACGTAGCCGGCGGGTCCGCCGCCGAGCACGACGATCTTCGTCATCAGCTCGCCTCCTTGAGCAAACGCAGGCCCCCCTCGAGGCGCAGCAGCACGCCGCTCCACAGCCGGTCCGCGTCCACGACCACGCCCGTCGCCTCGAGACCGGCGCCCTCCCACGGCTCACCGAGAAGTGTCTCGACGGCCGCCACCAGCTCGTCCGGCGGCCGACGCTCCAGCACCGATCCGTGCACGAGCACGCGACCCTCGCGGCGCGCCTGCGCCACGGCCACCAGCTTCTCTCCGCGCGACATGAGGTCGTGGCGCAGGACGCTGGCGAAGCACAGCGCCGAGCGCTGGTACGCGGTCCCGCGCGCGTCGTCGAGCGTCACCCCGAGGTCGCGCAGGGCGCCGGCGAAGGCGCCGGCGACGAGCTCGTAGGGCAGGGCGACGTCGGCGCCGGCGCGACGGCCGGCCCCGAAGGCGCGCGGCGGGAAGGCGACGGCGAACGACCACTCGAAGCCCTCGCCGTGCAGCACCGCACGGCCGCCCGAGGGCCGGCGCACGACGTCGAAGGGCAGCCCCGGCTTGAGCCCGACGGACTGGAACTTGCCCAGCGAGAGCGCCGGCGGCGCCCACGTGTACCGGCGCGCCATCACCTGGTCGACGGTCTGGAGCAGGCCGTCGTCGAGCGCCATCTGGGCGCCGCCGGAGGCGCCCGCGTCGGGCAACACCTTCACGAGGCTCACAGTCACACCGTCCTCGGCACCGAGGGGGCCACGCGGCACGGGCCGCTCCTGCCCGTCGCGGCCCTCACGAGGCCGCGGCCCCTTCGTCCTCGGGGAACCGCTGGCGCACCACCGGCTTGCGCGCCGCCGACGCCTCGTCGAGGCGGCGCACCGGCAGGGTGTGCGGCGCGCCGCCGACCATCTCCGGGTCCTCGGCCGCCTCGCGCGCGACGGTACGGAACGCCTCGACGATGCGGTCGAGGGACTCGCGCGACTCGGTCTCGGTCGGCTCGACCATGAGCGCCTCGTCGACGATCAGCGGGAAGTAGGTCGTCGGCGGGTGCACGCCGTGGTCGAGCAGCCGCTTGGCGACGTCCATCGCCCGCACGCCGTGCTCGCGCAGCGGCGTCGCCGAGACGACGAACTCGTGCATGCAGCGCCGTTCGAAGGGTACGTCGAACAGGTCGCGCAGCCCGGCGAGGACGTAGTTGGCGTTGAGCACCGCGCGCTCGCTGACCCGGCGCAGGCCGTCGGGGCCGAGGGCGCGGATGTAGGCGTAGGCGCGGACGAGCACGCCGACGTTGCCGTAGAAGGTGCGCACCTTGCCGATCGACCGCGGCCGGTCGTGATCGAGGTAGTAGGTGCCGTCCTCGCGCTTCTCGACCGTGGGCACGGGCAGGAACGGCACGAGCTCCTCGCCGACGACGATGGGGCCGGCGCCCGGCCCGCCGCCGCCGTGCGGCGTCGAGAACGTCTTGTGGGTGTTGAAGTGGACGATGTCGAAGCCCATGTCCCCGGGCCGCGAGATGCCGAGCACGGCGTTGGAGTTGGCGCCGTCGTAGTAGAGGAGACCGCCCGCCCCGTGCACGAGCTCGGCGATCTCGAGGATGTGCTCCTCGAAGAGGCCGAGCGTGCTGGGGTTGGTGAGCATGAGGCCGGCGATGTCGCCCTCGGCGACGATCTCGCGCAGCCGGTCCATGTCGACCCCGCCGCGGGTGTCGCTCGAGACCGGCACGGGGTCGTACCCGGCCATGATCACCGAAGCCGGGTTGGTCCCGTGCGCCGTGTCGGGGATCACGATGCGCCGCGGCGCGCGGCCGCGGGCCTCGTGCGCGGCGCGCATGAGCAGCAGGCCGGTGAGCTCGCCGTGCGCGCCCGCCGCCGGCTGCAGCGTCGCGCGGGCGAGGCCGGCGACCTCGCAGAGCCAGCCCTCGAGCGTGTGCAGGAGCTCGAGGGCGCCCTGGGCGAGCGACTCCGGCTGGTAGGGGTGCAGGCCGCGGAAGCCCTCGAGAGCCGCGGCCCGCTCGTTGACCCGCGGGTTGTACTTCATCGTGCAGGAGCCGAGCGGGTAGGCGCCGTTGTCGACGCCGTAGTTCAGCGCCGACAGGTTCGTGAAGTGCCGGACGATGTCGACCTCGGCGACCTCGGGCAGGCGCGCCGGGCGAGTGCGTCGCAGGGCCGCCGGCACGAGCTCGTCGAGAGGCCTGTCGGGCACGTCGACGGCCGGCGTGGAGGCGGCCCCGCGGCCCGGCCGCGAGCGCTCGAAGATGGTGAGCCGCGGCTCGCGGCCGAGGATCTCCTCGCGACAGGAGGTCGACATCTCGCCGTCAGGCACGGTCCGGCTCCTCCGCTCCGGGCCGGCCGTCGAACGTGGCGGCGGCATCGCCGCCGGCCTCCCCGTGCAGCGCCAGCACCTCGGCGACGGCAGCGACGAAGGCGTCGATCTGCTCGCGTGTGCGCCGCTCGGTGACGGCGAGGAGGAGCACGTCGTCCAGGCCGCCGGCCCCGGCAGCGCCGAACGCGCCGGCGAAGCGGCCCATCGGCACCCCGGCGAGGAAGCCGCGCGGCACGAGCGCGTCGACGAGCCGCGCGGCGGGCAGGGGCAGACGCACGGCGAACTCGCGGAAGACGGGCCCGGCGGTGTACGCCTCGACGCCGGGCAGCTCGAGCAGCCGCTCGCGCAGGTAGGCGGCGCGGCGCGCGCAGAGCTCGGCCAGCGCCGGGAGACCCTCCTTGCCCAGCCAGCTCAGGTAGACGACGGCGGCCAGCGCGTTGAGGGCGTGGTTGGAGCAGATGTTGGAGGTCGCCTTCTCGCGGCGGATGTGCTGCTCGCGCGTCTGCAGCGTGAGCACGAAACCGCGGCGGCCCTCGACGTCGACGGTCTCGCCGACGAGGCGCCCGGGCAGGCGGCGCATGAGCTTGGTCGTGACGGCCATGAAGCCGAGGCCGGGGCCGCCGAAGCTCATCGGGTTGCCGAGCGCCTGCCCCTCGCCGACGACGATGTCGGCGCCGTACTCACCGGGTGGGGCGAGAAGGCCGAGCGACAGCGGATCGACGACGGCGACGAAGAGCGCCCCCGCCTGATGGGCGAGACGCGCCGCTGCGGCCATGTCCTCGAGCGCGCCGAACACATTGGGCTGCTGCAGGACGACCGCCGCGACGTCGTCGCCGAGAGCGTCCTGCAGCAGCCCCAGGTCGGTCGCGGCGCCGGCGGCGAGCGGCACCGTCTCGGGGCGCGGCCCGTAGCCCGCGGACTCGGTGGCCAGCACCTGCCGGTACTCGGGGTGCACGCCCTCCGAGACGACGACGCGCGCGCGACGCGTCTGGCCGCCGGCGAGGAACGACGCCTCCGCGAGCGCCGTCCCGGCGTCGTACATCGAGGCGTTCGACACCTCCATGCCGGTCAGCTCGCAGATCGCCGACTGGTACTCGAAGATGCTCTGCAGCACGCCCTGGCTGCGCTCGGGCTGGTAGGGCGTGTAGGCGGTGAGGTACTCGCCGCGCGAGACGATCGCGTCGACGATCGCCGGGACGTAGTGGTCGTAGACCCCCGCGCCGAGGAAGGAGACGAGGCCGGAGGCCGGGCAGTCGGCCGCAGCGAGCCTCGTCATCTCGGCCATGAGCTCGGCCTCGGAGAGCCCGGCGGGCAGGCGCAGCTCCCCCTCGAAGCGCACGGCCGCGGGGATCTCGGCGAAGAGCTCCTCGACGCTGCCGGCGCCGACGGCGTCGAGGAGCTCCCGGACGTCGGTCTCGCTGTGCGGCGTGTAGTCCAGCGTGGGCCTCCCGGTCACGCCTCGGTGAGGAACTTCTGGTACGCCTCGGCGTCCATGAGGCCCTCGAGCTCGGCCTGGTCGCTCAGGCGGACGCGCAGGATCCAGCCCTCGCCGTAGCAGTCCTCGTTCACGAGCTGCGGCTCGTCCTCGAGCACGGCGTTGACGTCGGTGATCTCGCCGGAGAGCGGCGCGAACACGTCGCTCACCGCCTTGACCGACTCGAGCTCGCCGTACGGCGCCCCGGCAGTGACGGTGTCGCCGACGTCGGGCAGGTCGGCGTAGACGATCTCGCCGAGCGCGTCCTGGGCGAACCAGGTGATGCCGAACACGGCCTCGTCACCCTCGAGGCGGACCCAGTCGTGCTCCTTGTAGTACTTCAGGTCCTGGGGGTAGCTCTCGGCGGCCATCGCTCCTCCTGGGTGGGGTGTACGCGGGTCCTGTCGGAAGTGCCCGAAGGGGACGGAGAGAAAACGCGACTCTGGGGCACGGGCTGCCTCCTCCGCTCTCGACGCCGACGGGTCGCTCACGCTCCCTGTCGGACCTCGCGCGGAGGCGACACTTCAGGGGCCCGTCCGACCGCGCTCCGCTTGCCTGAGAGATTCGACGCCCTACGCGTCTTGCCCCTTCGGCGCCCGACATCCCCTGGGGGACCGGACTCTCACGCGGCCTTCGACCGGGCTGCCGGCCTGAGCCGACCGGCCCACTGTAGCATCGGTTGACTGACCGTTCAACGCGCGACCGCCGGTGCTAGACTCGGTCGTCATGGGCGAGCACACGAGAGACGGGCGCGCGGAGGGCCGGGCCGGCGACCCGGGGACCGGCCTCCCGCGGCCGCCCGAGTCGGGCTCGTCGCCGCCCGCGAACGACGCGGCGCCGCTGCCCGGGGGCTACAGGGTGCGGCGGCCGGAGCGCGACGACTTCGACGACGTCGTCGCGCTCCTCGTCGCCGCCGATCTCGCCCTCGTCGGCGATACCGACTGGAGCCCCATGGAGCTGGGCTACCACTGGCGCCGCCCCCGTTTCTCCCTCGAGCGGGATGCGTGGGTCGTCGAGGCCGAAGGAGGCGGCATCGTCGCCTACGCCTGGTCGTACAACGACGAACCCGAAGGGCAGCCGACGGGCTACTTCGGCCTGCACCCCGAGCACCGCGACCCGGCCCTCGCCCGCCACCTCCTCGCCCTGATCGAGCGGCGCGCCGGCGAGCAGCTCGCCTCGCGCGCGTGGGGCGAGCCCGCGGTCGGCGCCTGGTTCCTCGAGGAGGACGGACTCAAGCGCGCGCTCTATGAGAGTGCAGGCTACGCGCAGGTCCGCGTCTTCGAGCGCATGGTCGTCGCCGCGGCCGACGTGCAGGAGCTCGACGAGACCCCGGCCGGCATCGAGCTGCGTCCGATGCGGCGTCCCGACGACGAGCGCGCCGTGCACGACTGCGTGGAGGAGGCCTTCGTCGACCACTTCCGCTACGCGCCGCTGCCCTTCGACGAGTTCTGGGCGCCCTTCGACGACACCCCGGCGGAGGACCAGGTCTGGCTCGTGGCCTGCGACGGCCCGGAGATCGTCGGCGTCGCCCTCGGGCTGTCGCTGGAGCGCTACGGGTACGTCGACCTGCTCGCCGTCCGTCGCCCCTGGCGGGGCCGCCACATCGGCCTCGCCCTGCTCGTCGCCACCCTCGTCCGCCTCCGCGACCTCGGCCACGAACGGCTCACTCTGGGGGTCGACGCCACCAACCCCACCGGCGCCGCGCACCTCTACCGGCGGGCCGGGATGAGCGTCCGACAGCGCGTGCTGTACTTCGAGAAGCCGATGCCCTGAGGCGGCGGGGGCGGCGTATCGAGCCCACGGGCCGACGCACTCCGGCCCCGCCCGCACCGCCTCCCCGCCTTCAGGACGCCTCCCCGCCTGCCGATACCCGAAGTGCGGGCGGCGCCAGGGCACGCCCCCGCGCCGTGGTCCCGGGAGAGGAGCGATCACGCACGGCGCACGACGTACAGCCGCACATCCCCCTCGCACGACGCACCTCGCCGCCTTCGTCGGCGTCGCCGTCGTGCCCGTCGTCGCGTACGCCTGCCTCGCGTCGCTCACCTCGGCGCCGGCCACGACCCTTCTGCTGGTCGTCGCGGCTCTCGCGGCCGCATCCGCCTCCGCGCTGGGGGTCGCGACCGGCAGACGTCTCGGGTCGGCTGCTGAACCCAGCGCCGAGATCGACGAGCTCAGCGATCGCGTGGAGAGCCTCTCGCAGTGCCTCGTCCACCTGAACGTGTTCGGCGAGACCCTGGCCGACACGCCCGACGTGCAGACCCTCCTCGCCCGCATGATCCCGATGGTCGAGCGGACGTTCGGCGCCGACTGGAGCAGGCTCCAACTGGTCGCCGACGACGGGGGTGTCCGGGTCGTCGGCGCCCGGGACGGCGTGCCCGCAAGTGCCGCGATCGCGCTGCGCCACGTACTCGCCAGCGCCCAGCCGGTGTGCCTGCCTCACCCGCAGGGAGAGACGAGCCCCCTCGCGCAGGACATCAACGTGGACGACGCCGGCAGCCTCATGGCGGTCCCGCTGATCTGCGGCGGCCGGGTGACCGGGGCGCTCGCCGTCGGCGCCCGCGAGCGCCGGGAGTTCTCCCAGCGCGACACGAGCGTCCTGTCGACGATCGCCGTGCAGATCGCCGTCTCCGTCGAGAACGCCGCGAACTACCGCAAGCTCGAGGAGAGCTACCTGGCCACCATCAGCGCCCTCGCCTCTGCCATGGAGGCGAACGACGAGTACACGGCCGACCACGCCGAGACCATCGCGAGGATGGCCGTCGTGGTGGGCGCCGAGCTCGGCCTCGACGAGGCCGAGTTGCGCCGCCTGCGCTGCGCCGGCCTGCTCCACGACATCGGCAAGATCGGCATCCCGCTGCCGGTGCTTCACAAGAACGCCGTGCTGAGCCCCGGCGATGCGGCGCGGATGGCGGAGCACACCATCATCGGCGAGCGCATCGTGTCGCGGGCCGAGTACCTGCGCCCGGTCGCCCCGCTGGTCCGCGCCTCCCACGAGCGTTGGGACGGGCACGGCTACCCCGACGGGCTGACGGGTGAGGAGATCCCGCTGGCGTCG
>JAZBOM010000300.1:0-2523 GCA_036351205.1 Thermoleophilia bacterium
GACGCGGCCCGGCAGGTCGGGGTGGATGTGCCGGTAGAGGCCCTCGTCCGAGGTCTCGAAGCGCAGCAGGTAGCGGTCGGCGCCGGCCTCGCGCCAGGCGGCGAGGTCGGCTTCGGGGCGCTCGCCGAGACTGAGCGTCACGGCGAGCCCCGTCTCCGTCTTGACGCGCCGCACGACCCCGGCGACCCAGTCGGCCGCCAGGCCGTAGTCCTCGCCGGCCTGCAGGACGATGGTGCCGTAGCCGAACTCGCGGGCCTGGCGGGCGCAGGCGACCACGTCGTCGGCCTTCATGCGGTAGCGCTGGACGCCGCGGTTGGGCGCCCGGATGCCGCAGTACGTGCAGCCGCGCACGCAGACGTTGGAGACCTCGCAGAGGCCGCGCAGGTGCACCTCGTCGCCGACGTACTCGTGCCGGGTCTCGTCGGCGGCGCTCCAGAGCTCCTCGAGGCGCGTCGCGTCCTCCTCGCGCAGCCAGTGCTCGATGGCCTCGCGCGACAGCGCGTCGGCGACGCCGAGTGGGGGGGTCGCCCGGCGGTCGGGGATCACGGCTCGCACCTCACCCGAGCGCGACGACCAGGCAGAGGACGCCGAGCGCGAGCGCGGTGGGGGTCATGACCGCGCGCTCGGCCTTGCTGCGCGAGATCGCGTTGAGGGCCGCGCCGAGGAAGAAGTACACCGTGATCGCCCAGATGCCGACGCGGCCCAGGGCGTCGCCGGGCAGCACGGCGATGAGCCCCGCCGTCTCGAGGATGATCAGCGCGAACAGCGCGTAGAGCGCGACCGCGACGGCGCTGCCGGCACGCAGGCGCGGCGGCAGGACGTCGTGCGCGCCGCCCCAGGCGAATCGGCCCAGCGGGGCCCCCGCGGCGAGGGCGGTCTGGAAGACGGCGAGCCCGGCGAGCACCAGGCAGGCGAGGATCGCGGCCGCCTCGGTCACCACGACCGCCTAGCACAGTTCGTCGACGGCGACGTCGTCGGGCAGCCCGGCGGTGACCGGCGGCGCGGCGTGCTCCTCGGCGGCGCGCTCGCGCGCCTGGCGGAGCGCCTCGAGCGCCGCCGGGAACGGCTGCAGGGCGCGCTCGAAGATGCCCAGGCTGTAGGCGATGACGAGGCCGTAGTTGGTGATCGGTACGCCGGCCTGCTTGCAGCGCAGGATCCGCCCCAGCATCGCCCGCCGGTTGAAGGTGCAGGCGCCGCAGTGGATCACGAGGTCCCAGCCCGTCGGGTCGTCGGGGAAGTCGTGCCCCTGCACGTGCTCGATGTGCAGCTTGCCGCCGACGTACTGCGTGAGCCAGCGGGGGATCTTGACGCGGCCGATGTCCTCGGCGATGGGGTGGTGGCTGCAGGCTTCGGCGATGAGGACCCGGGCGCCGCTCCGGAGGCCGTCGACGGCGAGCGTGCCCTCGACCTGGCTCGTGAGGTCGCCCTTGAAGCGCGCGAAGAGGATCGAGAAGCTCGTCATCGGGACGGAGGGCGGCGTGTCGGCCGAGACCTTGAGGAAGGCCTGCGAGTCGGTCACGACCAGCTGCGGCGGCCGCTTGAGCTGCTCGAGGGCGTGCCCGAGCTCGCGCTCCTTGACGACCAGGGCCATGGCGTCCGAGTCCATGAGGTCGCGGATCGACTGCACCTGCGGCAGGATCAGGCGGCCGCGCGGCGCCTCCTTGTCGATCGGCACGACGAGCACGGCCATCTCGCCCGAGCGCACGAGGTCGCCGAGGATCGACGGGTTGTCGATGAAGTCGGGCGGCGCGGCGTCGAGCAGGGCCTGGCGGAAGTCGAGCACGCCGCGCCCCTCGCTCGCCTGCGTGCGCACCGGCGTTATCTTCAACTCCTCGAGGCGCGGCACCGGCGCCGGGTGCTGGTCGAGGTCGATCTTGTTGTAGACGACGACGATGGGCGTCTTGCGCTGCTGGAACTCGTCGAGGATCCCGTCCTCGAACGCGCCCCACGAGCCCGCCTCGGTCACCAGCACCCCGAGGTCCGTACGGTCGAAGACCTGCATCGTGCGCCGCGCGCGCAGCTCGCCGAGCACGCCGACGTCGTCGATGCCGGCGGTGTCGATGAAGAGGACGGGCCCGAGCGGCAGCAGCTCCATGGGCTTCTCGACCGGGTCGGTGGTGGTGCCGGCGAAGTCGCTGACGATCGAGACCTCTTGCCGCGTGATCGCGTTGAGGAGGCTCGACTTGCCGACGTTGCGGCGGCCGAAGATACCGATGTGCAGCCGCATGCCTCGCGGGGCGTCCATGAGTCCCATCAGCGGACCTCTCCCTCTCTCTTCACCCGGTGTGTTCGCACCTCCACGCTCACCCCTCGAGGCTGCGCCCGAGCTTGTCGGGCATGCCGAGGCGGCAGACGGCCTCGGCGCTGAGCAACTCGTCGTACTGCTCGGCGGTCAGGAGGCCGTCCCTCACGACGACCTCACGGATGGTGAGGCCGCGCTCGCGGGCGGCGCGCACGACGTCGCTCGCCGCCTCGTAGCCGATCTCGGGCACCAGCGCGGTGGCCGCCGCGCTCGAGGCGTGC
>JAZBOM010000301.1:0-4117 GCA_036351205.1 Thermoleophilia bacterium
CAAGCACACGGACCCAAGGGGGATCTGATGGCGGATACGGAGATCTTCGCGAAGCTGAAGCAGGCGGTGATCGATCAGGACGAGGACGCCGTCCTGGCGGCCGTCGACGAGGCCCTCGCCGGCGGCGTCGACGCGAAGGCGGTCATCGACGAGGGGCTCCTGCCGGGCCTCAACGTCATCGGCGAGCAGTTCGAGTGCGAGGACATCTTCCTCCCCGAGCTCATGCAGGCGGCGCTCGCCTTCCAGTCGGCGATGGCGGTCCTCGAGCCCAAGATCAAGGAGAGCGGCTCGGCGGGCCCCAAGAAGGGCAAGGTCGTGCTCGGCACGGTCAAGGGCGACCTGCACTCGATCGGCAAGAACATCCTCAAGCTCCTCTACGAGACCTCCGGCTTCGAGGTCTGGGACCTCGGCATCGACGTCGACCTCTTCAAGTTCCTCGACAAGGCCAAGGAGGTCGACGCCGACATCATCGCCATGTCGGCCCTCCTGACGACGACCCTGGTCGGCCAGAGGGACCTCATCGAGGCGCTCAGGGACCAGGGCACGCGCGACAAGTACAAGGTGCTGATCGGCGGCGGCGCGACCACGAAGGAGTGGGCCGACACCATCGGCGCCGACGGCTGGGCGGCGAGCGCCTACGAGGCCGTGACCCTGTCCTCGACGCTGGTCGCCTGAGGCGGCGGCCCGCGACCCCCACGACCCCGAGGAGCACGAGATGATCGACCTGATCGAGGTCTTCGAGCGCGCCGAGGTCGGCCCGCTCACCTCCGAGACCGACTACTACATGAAGCGCTACGTCCCCAAGCTCGCCGAGGTGATCGCGCGGCACAAGGTCAAGTGGGACAAAGAGACCATCATCAACACCGACGACACCCTCACCGATGCGGTGTTCGAGGCCGCGGTCGACCTCATCGCCGAGGCCGGCGCCTACTGCCCCGAGACCAACCGCGTCATGCAGTTCACCCGCGACGAGATCGTCACCGCCTGCGCGCAGTGCCCGAAGGAGGCCACCTTCGGCGAGAACCGCGAGCGCAAGACGATGCGCGGCCGGCGCCCCGACACCACCGACGACCGGCCGTGGGTGCACGTCGGCGGCGGCATCTACACGACCGACGAGCAGGTCTACGTGGACACCGTCGAGAAGATGGCGTCCTTCGACATCGTCGACTCGGTGAGCGTGCCCTCGATCCTGCACCTGCGCGGCAAGGACGCACGCGTGCGCTCGCCGCAGGAGATCCTCGCCGCCTGCAAGACGGTGCGCCTGGCGCGCGAGGGCATCCGCCGCTCCGGGCGCGCCGGCCTGCCGATCATCAACGGCATCTCGGCCGCCTCGCAGCCGGCCTCGATGTTCGCCGCGAGCTACCCCGACTTCGGCCTGCGGCCGAGCGACGGCTTCCTCATCGACTTCCTCAGCGAGATGGTCGTCGGCTACGAGGCCCTGCAGAAGGTCGCCTTCTACAACAGCATCAGCGCCAACATCGGCTCCACCTCCACGCCGCTCTTCGGCGGCTACGCCGGCGGGGCGGAGGGCATCGCCGTGCAGGCGACGGCGTACATGATCATGGGCACGCTGATCTTCCGCGGCAGCTACCACTACAACGCGCCGCTGCACAGCAAGCTGCACCTGAGCTCGACCAGGCCGCTCATCTGGGCGATCGCCATGTCCAACGCCGCCGTGGGCCGCAACATGGGCTACCCGATGGTCAACCTGCCGTACCTGGGCGGCGGCTCGGGCACGAAGCAGTACCACTACGAAATGGCCTGTTATATGCTCGCTGTCGTGACATCCGGGGGAAACGTCTTCTCCGGGCACCCGGCGATGGCCGTACAAGCCGACTCGCTCGTGCCCGACGACCACAAGTTCCACGCCGAGATCGGCCTCGCCGCCGCGAAGCTCACGCGCGCCCAGGCCGAGCCCCTCGCTCAGAAGCTCTTCCCGCTGTTCGGCGACAAGCTCAAGGACCCGGACAAGGGCCTCACCTTCCAGGAGGTCTACGACATGAAGACCAAGCGGATCGTGAACGCCGGCTACCAGCAGGCGATGGACGAGGTCCGCAGCGAGCTGGCCGACATGGGTCTCGAGGTGCCGGTCTCGTGACGGGGCTGACACCCGAGGCCGCGATCGCCCGCATCGACGACTGGCGCGGCAAGCAGGTCGCCTGGGAGGAGATCGGCGGCGGCATCACCAACCACAACTACCTGGTCACGGTCGACGGGGGGCGCGGCGGCACGTACGTGCTCCGCGTCCCCGGCGCCGGGACCGATGCGTTCATCGACCGCGAGCGCGAGCTCGGCAACCACAGGTCGGCGGCCGAGGCCGGCGTCTCGCCGCCACTCCTGCACGTGCTCGAGCCCGAGAAGTGCACGGTCGTACCGTTCATCACCGGCGAGACGATGCACCCCGACACACTCGCCGGGCACCCCGACCGGCTCGAGAAGGTGGTCGACGTCATCAGGACCTACCACGACAAGGCCACCTTCTCCAACGACACCAGCGTGTTCCCGATGATCCGGGACTACCTGCAGAAGGCGGCCGGGGTGAACGCGTGGTTCCCGCCGGACTGGCCGGACCTGATGGCCGTGGGTGCCGACATAGAAGCGGCGATGAAGCGCGACGCGCCGGCCCCGGTCGCCTGCCACAACGACCTGCTTTCGGAGAACTTCATCCTCGCCGACGACGGCACGATGTGGCTCATCGACTGGGAGTACGGCGGCATGAGCGACCCGTACTTCGACCTCGGCGACTTCTGCGTCGAGCACCCGCTGTCGCGCGACGAGGAGCGCCTCATCATCACCAGGTACTGCGGCGAGATGCAGGAGCACCGCTTCCACCGCATGCTCCTGCACAAGATCACCGCCGACCTCTGGTGGAGCATCTGGGCGTTCATCCAGGAGCGCGTGTCGAAGCTCGACTTCGACTTCCGCGCGTACGGCAACGGGCGTCTCGACCGGCTGCGCGGCAACGCGGCCGACCCCGAGTACCCCACGTGGCTCGCCACGGTGTAAGCGGGCGCCCGTGAGGGTGCCCTGGAGGGTGTGCCGGCCGTTGCCGGGCGGCCGCCACACGGATCGGAGCAGCATATGAACGACGAGTACACGCGGCCGGCCGGAGAGGTCGGCGAGGAGGTCGGCGTCGGCACGCCCGACCCCGATCTGGCCAGGGCCTTCGAAGAGGAGGCCGTGCGCGTGGTCGAGGCCGGCGACGCCGAGGGCGTCCCCCTGCGCATCATCGGCGCTCTGGCCTTCCACCACCACTGCCCGGAGTTCGGCTTCATGCAGGCCAAGTTCAACCGCGTCTACACCGACATCGACTTCGCGGGCTACGGCAAGCAGGACCGGGCCATCCGGGCGCTTTTCGCCTCGCTCGGCTACGAAGAGGACGCGGAGGTCAACGCCTTCCACGCCGAGGGCGGCCGGCTGATCTTCAACAACCCGACCAACCGCATCCACGCCGACGTCTTCATGGATCGACTCGACTTCTGTCACACGATCCCGTGGAAGGGGCGGCTCGAGGTCGACTCGCCCACCATCCCGCTGGCCGAGCTGCTGCTCGAGAAGATGCAGATCGTGCAGATCAACGAGAAGGACATCATCGACACGATCATGCTCCTGCGCGAGCACGAGATCGCCGCCGACGACGCAGATCACATCAACTCGGCGCGCGTCGCCAAGCTGTGTGCCGACGAGTGGGGTCTGTGGCGCACCACGACGATGAACCTCGACAAGGTGCGCGAGTACCTGCCGCACCTCGACCTCGAGGCCAAGGACAAGCACATCGTGACGCAGCGCATCGCCGAGCTGCTGAGCGCGATGGACGACCACCCCAAGGGCACCAAGTGGAAGCTGCGTGCCAAGATCGGCGACAAGAAGCGCTGGTACAACGAGGTCGGCTGAGCGCCGCCCGGGAGAGGCGAGAGGTCTATGGCATTCTGGAAGAAGAAGGATGGCGACGGGGGCGGCGGCAAGAGGGTCCGTCTCTTCTACGCCACCGACATCCACGGCTCCGAGCGCACCTATCGCAAGTTCATCAACGCCGCCAAGTTCTACAAGGTCGACCACGTCGTCATGGGCGGCGACATCATGGGCAAGTTCCTGATCCCGATCGTGGACGAGGGCG
>JAZBOM010000302.1:0-2171 GCA_036351205.1 Thermoleophilia bacterium
CTACCTCGACCCGCAGGTGCTCGAGGTGTTCGCCGGCGTCCAGCACATCATCCACGCCGGCGACGTCATGGACCCGGCGATCCTCAGCGAGCTCGAGAACGTCGCCCCGGTCACCGCGGTGGCGGGCAACCTCGACCGGGCCGAGGTCGTCGGCGACCTGCCGCGCCAGGTCGCGGGCGAGGTCGACGGCATCCGTTTCGTCGTCGGCCACAAGCCCAAGCGGCTGGAGAAGCGCATCGCCCGCGGCAAGCTCCTCCTCGACGACTTCGACCTCGTGGTCGCCGGCCACGAGCACGTGCCGTCGGCCGTGTGGATCGACGGCGTGCTGCACCTGAACCCGGGCACCGCCAGCTCCCCCGAGGAGGAGGACGACGGTCCTACGGTGGCCGTGGTCGAGAAGCTCCCCGCCGGTCTGAGCGTGCGCTTCGTGCCACTCGCGCCGCGCCGCGAGCCGGCCGGCGGCTGAGGGCGGCCGGGACTCCACGGTCTGGTCGTAGCGCGAAGAGGGGCGGGGCGTGCATCGCACGCCCCGCCCCTCTTCGCTTCTGCCCCGCCGGCGCCGTTGAGCCAGACCCACGGCCCGGCGTCGAGCTACTTCTGCGGCGGTGGCATCTCCGCCGGCTTGTGCACACCGATACGGTTGCCCTCCGAGTCCTTGAAGAACCCGAGGCTCCCGACCATCTCGCCCATGTACTCGACGGGCGCGAGGATCTCGCCGCCGGCCGCCGCCGCGCGCTCGAGCATGCCCTCGGCGTCGCCCTGGCCGTTCAAGTAGATCGTGGTGCCGTCCATGCTCGGCTTGTGGTCCGGCATCAGCGCCAGGTCGAAGCTCACCGGAAACGGGGGCTCCATGCTCGACGGGTCGAAGTTCTCGGGCGGCACCTCGAGAGCGATGCCGTCCATGCCCTCGACCGGCGCGAACTTCGTCTGCAGGACGGCGCCGTAGAACTTCATGGCGCGATCCAGATCTGTGACTGGGATGTCGGCCCAGACGATGGTGTTGTCCATGGTGGTCTCCTTGACCGAGTGACTCTCCTGCCGTTCCCGATAAGGAGCCGGCGCACGCCGTCGCGCACACCGGCGACGTCGCGCGGTCGCGGGCCTCGACAGCGGCTCGTGGCGCGGGGCCGGCCCACTTCGTCGCGCGGGGCCGGCCCACTGTGTGGCACCTGCCGGCCCCGCGAGAACGGCGGCTACGAGTCCCTGCTCAGCTCCTCGGTCCGTGCGCGCAGCCGATCCTCGCGCTCTCTGAGCTCGGGGGTCATCGCCTCGCCGAAGTCCTCGGCCTCGAAGACCTGACGGATCTCGACCTCGGCGCCGCCGTCGAAGGGTGCCCGCTTCAGCCACTCGATCGCTTCGTCCAGCGAACCGACCTGCCAGATCCAGAAGCCGGCGATGAGATCGTTCGGGCCGGAGAACGGCCCCTTGATCACCGCCGGCCGCTCACCCTCGAAACGGACGCGGGCACCCTTGGAGCTCGGCTGCAGCCCTTCGCCGGCGAGCATCACGCCGGCCTCGACCAGTCGCTCGTTGAACTCGTTCATCGCGGCCAGGTCGCTCTCCGTGGGTAGCGCGCCCGCCTCGGTCGCGGCGTCTGACTTGACCAGGATCATGAATCGCATGGCGGTATCTCCTTTTCGCACTCGTCGCGAGCGTGACGCGCCCGCGTGTGGGGTCGCCTGAGTCTGGGCCGGTCGCCTCATGCCTCACCGACATCCGGCTCGGCGCCCGGATGAGCCCGCCCAGATGAGCCCTCTGTTCCCTGTCGGCACAGGACCGGGCGCCCCGGTCCGTTGGCGCCCCCGGCCTTCCCCGGCGTCCACGGGGTGCCGGAGCGCCTCTGGGTCCTCGGGGTGCCGGCGACCCCGGATCGTTCGTGCGCCCCAGCGACGACGCGGCGGTGGTATACCATCGCGTCAGGGGCATCACGAGACGGGGCCGCCTCGCACCTTTACGCGCCGGGCTTCCCCACCGACACACCGAACGGAGGCCGCGCATGACCGGCATGCTTCCCGACGACGTCTACGCGCTGACCGGCGTCGCCGACCCCCGAATCTCGCCCGACGGCGCGACCGTGGCCTACGTGGTCAGGGCCGTCGACCGCGAGGCCAACGGGTACCGCAGCGCGATCTGGCTCGCGGCGCTCGACGGCTCGTCCGAGCCGCGGCGGC
>JAZBOM010000303.1:0-2261 GCA_036351205.1 Thermoleophilia bacterium
CGCCGGGCTCACCGCGGTCGGCGGGCTCACGCTGCTGATCGCCGACGGGAGCCGTGTCGCCGACGAGGCCGGCGCCGCCCGCTGGGCGTCGGCGATCAAGCTCCTGCTCGGCGTGGGTCTCCTCTTTCTCGCCTACCGCAGCTTCGAGAAGCGGCCGCCGACGGGCGAGGAGCCCGCCGCGCCGGCGTGGATGAACGCACTCGAGTCGTACACGGCAGCGAGGGCCGCGCGTCTCGGTCTGCTGCTCGCCGCGGCGAATCCCAAGAACCTCCTGCTGGTCGTCGGCGCGATGGGCGGTGTGGCGGTCGCCGGGCTGCCGGCGGGGCAGGCCGCGGGCGTGCTCGCCGTCTTCGTCCTCGTGTCGAGTGTCGGTGTCATCCTCCCTCTTGCGTACTCCCTGCTGGGGGGCGAGGGCGTGCGTGACTCTCTGGCCGGCTGGAGGACGTGGCTGGTGACCAACAACGCGGTCGTGGTCGCGGTGGTGCTGCTGGTCCTGGGCGTCCTGATCCTGTTCGACTCGCTGGCGGCGCTCATCGGGTAGGGTCGGAGCCGGAGGTCGTGGCCGCGGGGCAGGGTCCGGGCCGGCGGCCGTCATCGTCGGGAGGGTCGGGATGCGCATCGTGGTGCACGGGCAGCAGGCGTTCGGCAAGGCGGTGCTCGAGGCGCTGCTCGGGCGCGGCGACGACGTGGTCGCGGTCTACGCCGCGCCCGAGCGGCCGGGCGGCAGGCCCGACCCGCTCGCGGAGGCGGCGCTCGCCGCCGGGCTCCCCGTGCGTCGGCCGGCGTCCTACCGGGACCCGGCCGTGCACGAGGAGTTCCGCGCTCTCGCCCCCGACCTCCAGGTGATGGCCTTCGTCACGCTCGTCGTACCGAAGGCCTTCCTCGACGTCCCGACGCACGGGACCATCCAGTACCACCCCTCGGTGCTGCCCCGGCACCGCGGGCGCAGTTCCATCAACTGGCCGATCATCATGGGCGAGACCGAGACGGGGCTCTCGATCTTCTGGCCGGACGACGGGCTCGACACGGGGGACGTGCTCCTGCAGAGGACGACGCCCATCGGTCCCGACGACACGCTGGGCTCGGTCTACTTCGACCGCCTCTTCCCTCTGGGCGTCGAGGCGCTGCTCGAGGCCGTCGACCTGGTGAAGGCGGGGACGGCGCCGCGGATCCCGCAGGACGACGCCCTGGCGACGTACGAGGGGCCCTGCGAGCGCGACAACGCGCGCCTCGACTGGGCCAAGCCGTGGCGGCAGCTCTGTGACCTGGTCCGTGGCTGCGACCCCGCGCCGGGGGCCTGGACCACCTTCGAGGGCCAGGCCCTGCAGGTCTTCGGGGTCACGCCGCGACCGGCGCGCGACCTCGCCGGGCTCGGCGGGCGGGTCGGTGAAGTCGTCGCGGTAACGGGCGACGACTTCACCGTGGCCTGCGCCGACGGCCGCATCCGCGTGGCGCGCGTGCGGCCGGCCGGCGGGGCGAAGGTCGGCGCCGGCCCATGGGCCGCCGGGGCGGGCCTGAAGCCCGGCGCCCGGCTCGGCTGACGCCGGCCGGCCGGCCCCTCGCGGCTCATCGCCGCCGCCCAGCATGGCTCCCTCGCCCGCCGCTGCGCTCGGGCGGCGGGTCCGTCGCGGCTCGCCGCCTCTTCGCCGCCACCGCCTCTTCGCCCGCCGCCGACGCCGCCCGCCGTTCAGTCGCCGCCGGTCGTCCCCGCGCGGCGGCCGGCCACCTCGGCGAAGACCGCGAACTGCCGCTCGAAGTGTGCCTCCCACGTCCACTCGGCTGCGACGAGGGACCGAGCGGCGGCACCGAGGCGCTCGCGCGCCGCGCGGTCGCGCAGCAGGGCGACCACGGCGTCGGCGAAGGCGCGCGGCTCGTCGCGGAGCCAGAGGTGCGTTCCATCCGCCGCCTGGATGCCCTCGTTGGCGACCGGCGTCGCCACCACCGGCAGCCCGGCGGCCATCGCCTGCAGCAGCTTGTTCTGCATGCCGGCGCCGATGCGCAGCGGCACGACGCCGACCTCGGCGCGCAGCAGCCAGTCGTAGACGTCGTCGACCTCGCCGGTGACGACGACGCGCGGCGGCCGCGCCAGCGCCCACAGCTCGCGTTGGGGCTGTCGCCCGACGATCCAGAACGCGGCCTCGGGCACCTCGCGCTCGACGAGGGGGAAGACCTCGCGCGCGAACCAGGCGGCGGCGTCGACGTTGGTGTAGGTCGCCATGACGCCGCACATGACGATGGCGCCGGGCTCACGACGCGCGCCG
>JAZBOM010000304.1:0-2596 GCA_036351205.1 Thermoleophilia bacterium
CACGATCGCGAGGGCCGACGTGGCCTGGTAGATGGCCCGGTGGACGACGATCTCGGTCGAGGCGAGGGTCACGTTGGCGTCGTTCTCCTCGAGGCCGATGTCGATCACGTCGCGCTCCTCGAGCTGCGCCAGCATCGAGCCGCGCCGGGTGATGAGGATGCGGTCGCCCTGGCGGACGCTCATGTTGCCGCCGTGGGAGCTGACGAGGCCGGCGACGAAGAGGTCCCGGCCGATGCGGCGGAACTGCTCGAGGAGGTCGCCGCTCACGACGCCGCGCCTCTGCAGTCGACGAGCGCGCCGCGCCCGTCGAGCCCGAGGCGCGCGAGCTTGGCCGCCGAGGGCACGCCCTCGGCGCTCCAGCCGCGCGAGACGTAGTACTCGTCGAGCATCGGCGGCAAGTCTACAACGTGCCCCGCCGCCGGCCCCTCGCGGACGGGCTCCTCGAGCAGGCGCCGCGGCAGCGTGTCGTCGGCGCGGCCGAAGCCGGCCGCGAGGTTGAAGAGGCGCTCGAGCGTCCAGATGCGCTCACCGATGCGCAGCAGTTCCTGCGGCTCGACCTGCTCGCCCCACACGGCCGAGAGCAGGCGGGCGTAGTAGTCCTCCTTCATGGCGAAGGCGGTGAACTTGCAGACCGAGAGCGAGTCGAGCACGGCGTTGAGGTTCTGCATGTTGATCAGCAGGCCGGCCTTGCCCAGGGTGGCGAAGCGGTCGACCATCTTCGGCACGCCGAGGATCTCGGGGCCCAGCATGTTGGCGCGCAGATGGCAGCCGCCCCTGTTGGAGGTGGCGAAGGCGAGACCCTGGGCCTTCATGCCGCGCGGGTCGTAGGCGGGCAGCTCGAGCCCCTTGACGCTCATCGAGAGCTCGGGGCGCCCGTGGCGCGCGGCGAAGCGCGCCGAACCCTCGGCGAGCTCGACGCCGAGGCCCTCGCCGGCGGCGGTCTCCTCGGCGAGGCGGACGACCGCCGCGGCGTCGCCGAAGCGCGGGCCGCCGGGCAGCAGGCCCTCCTCCGTGAGCTCCATGGCGCAGGCGATCGTGGAGCCCATCGTGATGGTGTCCATGCCGGCGCGGTTGCAGGCGTAGTTGGCCTGCACGACGGCGGTCAGGTCGGCGACCCCGCAGTCGGCGCCGAGCGCCCAGATGCTCTCGTACTCGGGCCCCTCCCCGCTCTCGCCGCCGGCGGTCGTGCGCCGGGCGCAGCCGATGCTGCAGCCGCGACAGGCCGAGCGACGCTGCACGTAGCCGTCGCGCAGCGCCTCGCCGGAGATGGCGCGGGCGCCCTCGAAGCGCGAGTCACGGAAGTTGCGTGTGGGCATGGCGCCGGCCTGGTTCAGCACGTTGACGAGGACCGAGGTGCCGAACTCGGGCAGCGCCTGCGACGTGATGGGGTTGGCCTTGAGGAGCTTCTCGGCCTCGTAGACGACGAAGGCGAGGCGCTCCGGGTCGGCGACGGACGGCTTCAGGTCGCCGCCCCGGGCGACGACGATCGCCTTGAGCCGCTTGGCGCCCATCACGGCGCCGAGACCGCCGCGGCCGATCGAGCGCCCGCGATTGTTGACGATCGAGGCGAAGAGCACGCCGCGCTCGCCGGCCGGGCCGATGACCCCGGCCTCGCAGCCGGGGTGCAGCTCGCGCAGGCGGGCCAGTGAAGGGGCGACCTCGAGGCCCCAGAGGTCGCTTGCCGGGCGTAGCTCGACGCCGCCCGGCGAGACGAGCAGGTACGACGGCGCGTCGCAGGCGCCGCCTACCACGAGGTAGTCGTAGCCGAGGCGGCGGAAGAAGACGCCCCAGCTGCCGCCCGAGTTGCCGTCGAAGACGGTCCCCGTGAGCGGCGAGCGCGCGGTCACGCTGTAGCGGCCGCTGGCGGGGGCGCCGGTGCCCGTCAGGGGGCCCGGCGCCAGGATCAGCAGGTTCTCGGGCCCGAGCGGCTCCACTTCGTGCAGCCGCTCGCGCAGCGCCAGCCAAGCGCCGAGGCCGCGCCCGCCGAGCACCGCGAGGCGGACCTCGGCGGGCAGTTCCTCCTCGCGGGAGGCGCCGCTGGAGAGGTCGACACGGAGGCCGCGCGGCGGCCCGAAGAGCGGGGTCGTGGAGCTCACGACTCCAGTATAGCGGCCGAGGTGCGGAGCGCCGTCCCCCGGCGGCGCGTGGAGGCCGGCGTCCCGCGGCGGCGCGTGGAGGCCGCCGCCCCGGCTCAGCCGGCCGGCGCCGGAGTCTCCGGGCCGGCGGCGCCGACGGGGTACTCGGCGACGTACTCGACCAGCTCGGCGCCGTAGCAGCGGCGCAGGCCGACACGGCGCATCCCGACCTTCTCCAGCACGCGCTGCGAGGCGGTGTTCGCCGGGTAGACGACGCCGACGATACGCGTGAGGCCCAGCGCCCCGAAGCCCCACGCGAGCAGAGCGGCGGCGGCCTCGGGCGCGTACCCGACGCCCCAGGCGCTCCGCGCCAGTGTGTACGTGAGCTCGACGTCGGGGCCGCCCTCGAGCAGTTGCAGGCCGCCCTCGCCGACCAGGCCGCCCGTCGCCCGCTCGACGACGGCCAGCGGCCCGAAGCCGTGTGCCCGCCAGTGGCCCTCGACGCGCGCCTGCGACACGAC
>JAZBOM010000305.1:0-2689 GCA_036351205.1 Thermoleophilia bacterium
CATGGCGGGTCTCGCCGCCGAGCCGGCGCCGGGCAGCCCGCGGCCGCTCGGCCAGGTCGTCGACGAGACCCTCGACACGCTCGACCGGGCGCTCGGGCATCTGCCCCTGCCCGGCGGTCGCAAGGTCCCGGTCAAGAACGTCATCGGGTGGGCGCTCGCGGTGATCGCCCTCGTCGAGGCGGGCCGCCGGCGCGGCCGCCGCGAGCGCGAGGTGCGCAGCTGGTGAGCCTCGACCGCGCTCAGCTCGAGGCCTTGCTGCCGCACCGCCCGCCCTTCCTGCTCGTCGACGAGGTCGTCGAGCTCGAGCCCGGCGTGCGCTGCGTCGCCACGCGCACGCTGCGCGACGACGACTTCTGGTTCGCCGGGCACTTCCCCGGCAACCCGGTCATGCCCGGCGTGCTCATCGTCGAGGCGCTGGCGCAGGCGGCGACCATCGCCGCCAGCAGCGCGGGCGGGGCCGAGGGCAAGGTCGGGCTCTTCGCCGGCATCGACAAGGTGCGCTTCAAGCGCGTCGTGAAGCCCGGCGACACCCTGCGTCTCGAGGCCGAGATCACGAGCGTGCACGGCCCGGTCGGCAAGGCGAAGTGTGTCGCCACCGTCGACGGGCAGCTCGCCTGCCGCGCCGAGCTCATGTTCGCCGTGGTCGACGCGGCGGCGATCGCCGCCGGCGAGGCGCGGCTCAAGGGGGACGCGCCGTGATCGGTCTCAAGCGCGGCCTCGTCAAGGGCGCCCGCATCAGCGCGCTCGGCGTGCACGTGCCCGAGCGCGTGCTCACCAACGACGACATCGCCCAGTTCCTCGACACCTCCGACGAGTGGATCACCACGCGCACCGGCATCCGCGAGCGCCGCATCGCCCGCGTCGACGAGGCGGCCAGCGACCTCGCCGTGGCCGCCGCCGAGCGCTGTCTCGCGGCCAGCGACATCGAGGCCTGCGACCTCGACCTCGTGATCGTCACGACGATCTCGCCGGATCACCTCATGCCGGCCACGGCGTCGATCGTCGCCGAGCGTCTCGGCGCGCGCCGCGCCGGCGCCTTTGACGTGCAGGCCGGCTGCACCGGCTTCGTCTACGGCCTCGCCATCGCGACCGCCTTCGTCGCCGCCTCGATCTACGAGCACGTCCTCGTGCTCGGCGCCGAGGTGCTCTCGAAGATGGTCGACTGGGAGGACCGCGGCACCTGCGTGCTCTTCGGCGACGGCGCCGGCGCCGTGCTCGTGCAGCCGACCGACAACGGCAGCATCTTCTCCTTCGACCTCGGCAACGACGGCAGCGGCGCCCAGTACCTCTCCGTCCCCGCCGGGGGCTCGCGGCTGCCCGCCACGTACGCGACGGTCCGCGACCACGACCACGCCATGCACATGGTCGGCAGCGAGGTCTTCAAGTTCGCGACGCGCACCGTGACCGAGTCGTGCGAGAAGGTCCTCGACGACGCAGGGCTCACGGTCGAGGACGTCGACCTCTTCGTGCCGCACCAGGCCAACATCCGCATCATCGAGTCGGCGGCCCGCCGCCTCGGCTTCACCGACGGTCAGGTGTTCTCCAACCTCGACCGCTACGGCAACACCTCCTGCGCCTCGATCCCGCTCTGCCTCCACGAGGCGAGCGAGAACGGTCGCCTCAAGAAGGGCGACATGCTGCTCATGGCCGGCTTCGGCGCCGGGCTCACCTGGGGGTCCTGCCTGACGAAGTGGGAACTGTAGGCGGGTGGGCTTGCGGGCGCTGATGTTCCCCGGCCAGGGGTCCCAGACCCTCGGCATGGGGATGGACCTCTACGAGCACGACCGCCTCGTGCGCGACACCTTCGACGAGGCGTCCGCCGTGCTCGAGCACGACCTGGTCGCGCTGTGCTCTGACGGCCCGGCCGAGCTGCTGGCCCGCACCGACCTCGCTCAGCCCGCCCTGCTGACCCACTCGATCGCCGTCTACCGCCTGCTGCGCCGCGAGGGCCTGCGCTTCGACGCCGCCTTCGGGCACAGCCTGGGCGAGTACACGGCCCTCGTGGCCACCGGAGCCGTGCCCTTCCGCCAGGCGGTGCGCCTGGTGCGGGCCCGCGGGCTGGCGATGCTCGAGGCCGCCCGGCGCAGCCCCGGCTGCATGGTCGCGGTGCTCGGGCTCGAGGACGACGCCGTCGAGGCGCTGTGCGCCGAGCTCGACGGCGTATGGCCGGCCAACTTCAATTCTCCCGGGCAAGTCGTGGTGAGCGGCCGCGAGGAGGCGCTCGGCGAGCTCGCCGAGCGCGCCCGCGCGGCCGGCGCCCGCCGCGTCCTGCCGCTCAAGGTGAGCGGCGCCTTCCACAGTCCGCTGGTCGAGTCCGCCGTCGAGCCTCTCGGCGAGGCGCTCGAAGCGGCCGACTGGCAGGCGCCGGACCCGCCGTTCTACTCGGTCTGCAGCCTCGACTTCGAGAGCGAGCGCCTCCCCGAGCTCCTCCTGCGGCAACTCGTCTCGCCGGTGCGCTTCACCCAGGCCGTCCGGGCGGTGCGGGCGGCAGGGTATGATTCGTTCCTCGAGGTGGGGCCGGGGTCGGTCCTCAGCGGGCTGGTGGCGCGCATCGCGCCCGAGGCGGTGACGGCGCGCGCCGGCGACCTCGACTCGGTCGCGGCGCTCAGGTCCGAGCCGGACGTGTGGGGCGGAGCGCTCGAGGGTGGTGAGCCGGACGCGCCGGACGAGCGGCAAGAGCCGGGTCGGC
>JAZBOM010000306.1:0-10045 GCA_036351205.1 Thermoleophilia bacterium
CCTGCCTCAGGCCCCAGCCGCCGGCGGCGTGAAGACGCGCGCCGCGAGCTCCTTGTCGAGCTGGTACAGGCCGGCCGGGTGCTCGCCGGCCATCGTGAACTTCTGCACCATGTCGCTGGCCGTCGACTCCTCCTCGACCTGCTCGGCGATGAACCACTGGAGGAAGTTGTGCGTGGCGTGATCCTTGAGCTCCAGCGCCAGCGTGGCGAGGTCGTTGATGAGCCCCGTCACCTTCTGCTCGTGCGCGTAGGCGTCCTCGAACATCGCGAGGCCCGTCTCCCACTCCGTCTGCGGGCCCTCGATCGGCGCCAGCACGACGCGCCCACCGCGCTCGATCACGTAGTCGAACATCTTCTGCGCGTGCGAGAGCTCCTCCTGGTACTGCACCGTCATCCAGTTCTGGCCACCGGCCATGCCCAGGTCGGCGAACTGGGCCGCCATCGACAGGTACAGGTAGCCGGAGTAGATCTCGGCGTTGATCTGGCGGTTGATCGCCTCTTCCATCCTCGTGTCGAGCATGTCATCGACCTCTCTTCGTCGGGGTGTCCCGGTCTCGCTCTGCGAGGCCCCGCGGCCGGTCGGCGCGCGGGACGTTCTCGTTCTACCCACTTGCACGGCAGGGTGTACACGCGGCGGCGGCGAAGTGGGTATGGTCCATTGACCCCCGGCGCGACGAGGACGTGATGAGCAGAGCGTTCGTGAAAGAGCCTGACGACGGCGGGCCGCCCGACGCGTTGCCGGAGCGGCCGATCAGCGAGCACCCCAACTACGTCACGCCGGCCGGCCACCGGCAGCTCGAGCGGGAGGCGGCCGACCTCCAGGAGCGCCGCATGGCGCTGCTGGAGCGGGGCGACGACGCGGTCGCCGAGAACGAGCTCCTGCACGTCGACCGCGACCTGCGCTACGTGACGGCGCGCCTCGAGGGCGCGATCGTCGTCGACCCGGCGGCGCAGCCGCGCGACGAGGTCGCCTTCGGCGCCGCGGTCACGGTCGCGCAGGCGGGCGCCGACGACCGCACGTTCGTCATCGTCGGCGAGGACGAGGCCGATCTCGCCAGCGGCAAGGTGAGCTACGTCTCGCCGCTGGCCGACGCCCTCATCGGCGCCGCCGTCGGCGACCGCGTCACCTGGCGCCGCCCGGCCGGCGACCTCGAGCTGCGCGTCGTGGCGATCGAGTACCCGGAGGACGAGCCGGCGTAAGGCCGCATCCCGCGCGGCGCGGGAGGTGCGAGGCGGAAGGCGGCGCGCGGAGAGCGCCGCGCGACGACATCGCGGCGAGTGCCTGTCGCCGCGGGACGACGGCCGGCGACGGCGCCCGCGGGCGGATCAGGACGCTTCGACGAGAGCCTCCGTGAACTGGCTCGTGTAGAGGTCGTGGTAGAAGCCGCGCCGCGCGAGCAGCTCCTCGTGCGTGCCCTGCTCGACGATGCGCCCGCGGTCCATCACGAGGATCGTGTCGGCCCCGTGGATGGTCGACAGCCGGTGGGCGATCACGAAGCTGGTGCGGCCCTCCATCAGCTCGGCCATCGCATCCTGGATCAGCACCTCGGTGCGCGTGTCGACCGAGCTCGTCGCCTCGTCGAGGATGAGCACGTCGGGGTCGGCGAGGAAGGCGCGGGCGATGGTCAGCAGCTGCTTCTCGCCCTCCGACACGTTGGTCGCGTCGTCGTCGAGCACCGTGTCGTACCCGTCGGGCAGCGTGCGCACGAAGTGGTCGACGCGGGCGGCGCGAGCGGCGGCGAGGATCTCCTCCTCGCTCGCGCCCTCGCGCCCGTAGGCGATGTTCTCCCGGATCGTGCCGGTGAAGAGCCACGTGTCCTGCAGCACCATGCCGAAGAGGCGGCGCAGGTCGCTCCTCGACATCTGCCGCGAGTCGACGCCGTCGATGAGCACGGCGCCGCCGTCGAGCTCGTAGAAGCGCAGCAGCAGATTGACGAGCGGCGTCTTGCCGGCGCCCGTGGGGCCGACGATGGCGACCGTCTGCCCCGGCGGCACGTCGAGGTCGAGGTGCTCGATGAGCGGGGAGTCGGGGACGTAGCGGAACGACACGTCGCGCAGGGTGATGTGCCCCCGGGTGTGAGGGAGCTTCACGACCTCGGCCGCCTCGGGCTCCTCCTCGGCCTCATCCAGCAGCTCGAAGACCCGCTCGGCCGACGCCGCCGCCGACTGCAGCACGTTCATGATGCTGGCCGTCTGCGCGATGGGCATCGTGAACTGGCGCGAGTACTGGATGAACGCCTGCACGTCGCCGAGCGAGATACGGCCGTTGGCGACCATGACGCCGCCGACCACGGCGACCGCCACGTAGTTGAGGTTGCCGACGAAGTTCATCACGGGCTGGATCGTCCCCGAGATGAACTGCGCCCTGAAGCTCGATCGATAGAGCTTCTCGTTCTGGACATCGAAGGCCTCGATGACCTCCTCCTGGCGACCGAAGACCTTCACCACGTTGTGGCCCGTGAAGGTCTCCTCGACGTGCCCGTTGAGGTCGCCCGTCCGCTCCCACTGCGCGGCGAACTGCTTCTGGGAGCGCCTGGCGATGAACAGCGTGACGATCACGGAGAACGGCACGACGAGCATCGAGATCAGGGCCAGGATCCAGCTGATCCACAGCATCATGACCAGCACGCCGACGATGGTGAGCGCCGCGGTGATGAGCTGCGTGAGCGTCTGCTGCAGCGTCTGCGAGATGTTGTCGATGTCGTTGGTCATGCGGCTGAGGACGTCGCCGCGCGGGTGATCGTCGAAGTACCTGAGCGGCAGGCGGGCGAGCTTCTCGTCGACCGCCTGCCGCAGCTCGTACATCGTGCGCTGCGCGACGCCGGCCATGAGGTACTGCTGCAGCCAGGAGAAGACCGCGCTGAGCAGGTAGACGCCGACGAGCAGCAGCAACGTGAGGCCCATCGCGTCGAAGTCGACGCCCTCGCCGGGGCGCAGCGTCATGCTCGAGAGCATGTCGGCGACCTGGTCCTGGCCCTGGGCGCGAAGACCGGCGATGGCCTCCCCCTGCGTGGTGCCCGCCGGAAGCCGCTGGCTGACGACCCCTTCGAACAGGATGTCCGTGGCCTGGCCGAGGATCTTGGGCCCGAGCACGGCGAGCGCGACACTGACGACGGCGAGCAGGACGACCACGCCGATGAGCAGCCGCTCCCTCGCCAGGAGGCCGGCCAGCCGGCGCAGCGCACCCTTCAGGTCCTTGGGCTTGGCGACGGGCATCATGAGCGCGTGACCGGGCGGGCCCCCGCCGGGGCCGCCCGGGCCGCCGCGTCGGCCCGGCCCTGCCGGACCGGGCCCCGCCGGCGGCCCCGCCGCACGCCGCTCGGCCGCGCTCACGCCGCGCCCTCCGCCCCGTCGAGGCCGAGCTGGGACGCGACGATCTCGCGATAGGTTTCGCTGGTCTCGAGGAGCCGGCCGTGGGTGCCCATCGCGGCGATCCGGCCGTCCTCGAGCACGATGATGCGGTCGGCGTGCATGATGGTGCCGACACGCTGCGCGACGATGAGGACCGTCGCCTCGGCCATCTCCCTCTTGAGCGCCGCGCGCAGGCGCGCGTCGGTCGTGAAGTCGAGGGCCGAGAAGCTGTCGTCGAAGATGTTGATGGGCGCCCGCTTGGCCAGCGCCCTGGCGATCGCCAGACGCTGGCGCTGGCCGCCCGAGACGCTGGCGCCGCCCTGCGCGACCGCCGCCCCGAGCCGCTCGGGCATCTCCTCGACGAAGTCCCGGCCCTGCGCCGTATCGAGGACGCGCCAGAGCTCCTCGTCGCTCGCGTCGGCGTCGCCGTGGCGCAGGTTGCCGGCCACGGTGCCGCTGAAGAGGAACGACTTCTGCGGCACCAGGCCGATCCGGCGCCACAGGTCCTTGAGCTCGAACTCGCGCACGTCGACCCCGTCGACGAGCACGCTGCCGGCGGTGACGTCGTAGAAGCGGGGGATCAGGCTGATGAGCGTGGACTTGCCGCAGCCCGTGCTGCCGACGATGGCCACGGTCTCACCCGGGTCGGCCGTGAAGGTGATGCCGCTGAGCACCGGTGCTTCGGCGTGCGGGTAGCGGAACTCGACGTCGCGGAACTCGATGCGGCCGCGCACCGGCACGTCGCGTACCGGCTCGGCCGGATCGACGATCGACGGCTCGGTCTCGAGCACGGCCTGGATGCGCTCCGCCGACGCCGCGGCGCGCGGCACCATCACGAACAGGATGGTCGCCATGATCACCGAGAAGAGGATCTGGATGATGTAGGTGAGGAAGGCCGTCAGGTCGCCGATCGGCATGTCGCCGGCCGCGATCTGCTTGCCGCCGAACCACATGATGGCCACCATCGAGAGGTTGAGGACGATGCCGACCGTCGGGAACATGAGTGCGAAGAGGCGGTTGACCTTGAGCGTCGTCCACGTCAGGTCCTCGTTGGCGGCCCTGAAGCGCGCCTCCTCGTGGCGGGTGCGGTCGAAGGCGCGGATCACGCGGATGCCGCTCAGGACCTCGCGCGTGACCTGGTTCACGCGGTCGATCCTCGCCTGCATCGACGTGAAGAGCGGCAGCGCCGTGCGCACCATCACGGCGATGAACGCGAGCAGGATCGGGATGGCCACGAACACGACCGCCGAGAGCTCCACATTGAGCCGCAACGACATGATGATCCCGCCCACCATCATCATCGGGGCCAGGAGGATGACGTTGAGGATCATCAGCACGACCATCTGCACCTGCTGCACGTCGTTGGTCGTGCGCGTGATGAGCGACGGCGTACCGAAGCGGTTGACCTCGGCCTGGGAGAAACTCTCCACACGCCGGAACAGGGCCGCGCGCACATCGCGGCCCATCCCCATGGAGACCCTCGAGCCGAGGTAGACGCCGGAGACGGCGGCGAGGACGAACAGCAGCGTGACGACGAGCATGATGCCGCCGGTGCGCAGGATGTAGTCGATGTCGCCGGTGACGACGCCGTCGTTGATGATGTCGGCGTTGAGCGTCGGCAGGTAGAGGCTGGCGATCGCCTGGACGAGGACCAGGGCGGCGATGACGACGATCTGCGGCAGGTAGGGCCGCAGGCGCTCGCGCAGCAGCCGGATCACCGCGGCCCTCCGTCGCCGGGGCCGGCGCGGCCGGCTTCGCCCGCGCGCCCCTTCTGCTCCGTGCCGGCGCCCGCGCCCGCGCCGGGGGCGTCGTCACCGAGGGAGCGCGCGATGCTCGCGCTGAGTTTGTCGAGCAGGCGCGCGAGCTCCACGCGCTCATCGTCCGACAGCGCCGCCACGGCGACGGGGATGTGGTCGGCCATCGCGGCCCGCATCTCGCGTGCGACGGCGCGGCCCGCGTCGGTCATGTACACCCGGCTGAGCCGCTGGTCCGCCTCGTCGTCGCGGCGCTCCACGACGCCGTTCTTCTCCATCGACTGGAGCATGCGGCTGAGCGTGGGCGGCGCGATGTGCAGCGCCTCGGCGAGGTCGCGCTGGGCGATGCCGTCACGGTGCGCGAGAACCCCGAGGCAGGCGGCCTGACCGGGGTGGAGGTCGGTCTCGCCGAGCCGCCGGGCCATGAACTGCCGGTGCAGGCGCAGGGCCTGCCCGAAGGCGCGGAAGAGCGCCGCCGACGCCTCGTCGAGGCCGGCGGACTCAGGTGGCGACCCCGGGGGCCGCGTACAGTCTTCACCGCTGTGGCGCATCGTTGGCGGCTCCTTCGTGACGAATCGGCGCAGGGAAGCTTAGCATGCTAACCATTAGCCTGGCAACAAAGCCCTCTACCCGGGAGGAGAGGTCGCGACGGCGGGAGGGCGGACGTCGACGGGAGGCGGCGGACGGGCGAACCCGCGCTGGGCCGAGCTGAGGCCGGTGGGCCACCCCACGAGGGGGCGAGCTGAGGCCGGTGGACGCACCCGGGCTGAGGCGAGCAGGACACCGCGCCCGGCTCCTCCCCGCGCTCCGTGGGGCTTCTGGAGGGTAGGGCTCGCCCCCTGTGACGCTCGCCGCTGTACCATCGGTCACGATAAGGGCGCGGATCAGGAGGTGAGAATGGGTGCACCGGTCAAGGACGAGGTCGGCATCGACGCCGTCGCGGCGCTCGACGTGAGGGTCGGGACCATCATCGCCGTCGGCGACGTGCCCGGCTCCGGCAAGCTCGTGCGGCTCGATGTCGACTTCGGCGACTTCCGCCGCACCATCCTCGCCGGCATGAAGAAGGAGCGCGACGACCCGCGCGAGATCGAGGGGCGCCAGGCGCTCTTCGTCGTCAACCTGGCGCCGCGCACGATGGCCGGCATCGTCTCCGAGGGGATGCTCTTCGACATCGGCTTCGAGGACGGCATCACGCCGGTCCTCGCCGTGCCCGAGAAGCCCGTCCCCGACGGCGTGCGCGCCGGGTAGGGAGGTGACTGTGGACACCGTGAAGCCGAACGCTCCCCGGGAGCCGGACAGGCCCTTGAATCCCACCATAGCCCTCATGGACGCGCGCTGCTCGACGCGCGCCTACGACCCCACACCGCTCACGGACACGGAGAAGCGGACGATCCTGCACACCACCATGCGTGCCCCGACGGCCGGCAATCTCATGCTGTACTCCATCATCGAGATCGAGGACCAGGCGCTCAAAGACCGGCTCGCCGTCACGTGCGACGACCAACCCTTCATCGCCCGTGCCCCGTGGGTCCTCCTGTTCGTCGCCGACTACCAGAAGTGGATGGACCTCTTCGCCGCCGCCGGCGTCGACGCGATGGAGGGCGTGCCGCACGGCGTGAGGCCGGGCGCCGGCGACCTCCTGCTGGCCTGCTGCGACGCCCTCATCGCCGCCCAGAACGCGGTGATCGCCGCCGAGTCGCTGGGCATCGGCTCGTGCTACATCGGCGACATCATGGAGCAGGCCGAGACGCACGCCGCGCTGCTCGGCCTGCCGCGCTACACGTTCCCCGTCGCCCTGCTGTGCTTCGGGAGGCCGAAGACGAGGCCGCGCGTCACGGAGCGCTACGAGAAGCATGTCGTGCACCGCGACGCCTACCGGCGCCTGAGCGCCGACGAACTGCGCGAGGCCTCGGACGACCTCGACCGCGCCCACGGCGCCCGGGGCTTCGCGCCGGGCGCCGCCACCTGCGTCCAGGACGTCTACGCGCGCAAGTTCACCGCCGCCTTCACGGCCGAGCTGAACCGCTCGGTGGCGTGGTGGATCGCGCGCTGGACGGGCCCGGGATCGACGGAGACCCAAGGTCACTGACGAGGTGACCGGTGGGTGCTCAGGCGCTCCTGCGGTCCCGCACCACGAGGTCGACCTCGCAGTCGAGCACCTGCAGCAGCGCCAGCAGCTTGTCGACCGATTTGCGATAGTTGGTCGGGTCGATCAGCCGGTAGAACTGGGCCGGGGAGGTGCCCAGGCGGCGGATGATCTCGCGCCTGGAGAGCGGGCTCGCCTCGAGGCGCTCCAGAGCCTCGACACTGAGGTTGTACAGCAGGAGGTCGCGCATATAGCCGGGCTCCTCGTTGTAGTCGAGCACGTGGTCGATGTGCACCGACCCCTCGGCGCCGGACGCGAGCAGATAGGTGAAGCCCTCGCGGCCCAGCTCCGGGTCGATGAAGACCTCGACCAGCGGATCCGACGCCGTCGGCGTCGGCTCGGCCTTGCCGTACGGGAAGAGCCACTCGCCGCGACGTGTCCGCACCTCGAAGGCCCTCTTGCGACTGTTCGCCACGACCGACGTGATCTTCACAGCTGACCCTCCCTCTGGAGCTCGCGGATGAGGGCCACCAGCCGACCGGTGGCGGACCCCAGCATCGGCCGGCCGAGCTCCAGGTCCCACTTGACCACGAGGCGACCTTGGCGCACCACGTGCACGTGCCGTGGGGGATGGTCGCCCTTCCAAGTCAGGAACACGTAGCCACCGCGGCGCACCTTCGTCACCGGAGATGTTACCTCCCAGGGTAACGCTTCGCAAGGGGGAAGGACCTGCCCGCACTCTGCCGGGAGCGGCGCTCGTCGGCGAGAGTCGCGGCGGACGGCGACGTTCACGTTCGTCGAGCTGAGTGGGTGACGTTGGCCGGCTTCGCGGGACGGGCCCGTGACACCGGCGGCGGCTACGACCCAGCCGGGCCGACGAGAGCGGCAGCGACGGCCTCGTCGACCGAGTCGTACATGTCCGCCGCGGTGAAGTCGACCTTGAGCTCGTCGCCGACGAGCAGTTCGCGCACGTCGCGCAACGCCTCGGCGACGACCAGGCGCACGCCGCGGGCGGCCAGCTCCTCCTGGAGCTCGCCCAGCATGCGCCCGGCGGTCACGTCGATGTCGGGGATGGTGGACGCGTCGACCACCACGAGGCGGGTGCCGTCGCCGCGCCGCACCAGCGTGCGCACACGGGCGCGGAAGCGCTCGGAGTTGGCGTAGAACAGCGGTGCGCCGAAGCGGTAGACGAGCACTCCGGGGAGCGTGCGTGCGCCCCGGGCCCGGGCGACGTCGTGGTAGCCCGCGCGCCCGGGGACCGCGCCGAGCACGGCGTCGCGCGGTCGCGTCGTGCGCCACAGGAAGTCGAGCAGCGAGAGTCCCATGGCGATGACGACACCCTCGAGCACCCCGATCGCGACCACGCCGGCGGCGGCGGCGATGGCGATGGCCCACTCGACGCGCCGGACGCGCCAGAGCGTGCGCAGCGTCGGCAGCTCGATGAGCCTCAGCACGGCGACGATCACGATCGCCGCCAGCGTGGCCACCGGAACGTACGCCAGCGGGCCGGTGAGGAAGAGCAGGACGGCGGCCATGAGAGCCGCGGCGGTCAGCCCTGCGACCTGCGACCTCGACCCCACCGATTCGGCGACCGCGGTGCGGGCCGCGCTGGCGCTGGCCGTGATACCGCCGGAGACCGCGGACGAGATGTTGGCCGCGCCGAGGCCGATGAGGTCGCCGTTGGCCTTGACCTCGTAGCCGCCGCGCACGGCGAAGGCGCGCGAGCTCACCAGCGTGTCGGCCGCCGCGACGAGGGCGATGGCGGCGGCGGCCGGCAGGAGCGTCCGCAGATCGCCCAGGGCCACGTCGGGCACGGCCAGGTCGGGCAGCCCGGACGGGAGCTTGCCGAGCGCCGCCACGCCGCGCTGCTCGAGGTCGAAGACGAAGACCGCGAGCGCGCCGGCGACGAGGGCGAGGAGCGCCCCGGGGACCGTCGGCCGCCAGCGCCGCAGCAGGACGACGGTCGCGAACGTCGCGAGGCCGACGGCCGCCGCGGCCGGCTCGATGTCGCCCAGGCCGCGCAGGATCTCGAGGTAGCGCTCGAGCGTCGCCTCCGCCTCCACGGTCAGCCCGAGCATGCGCGGAAGCTGGCTGGCGACGACGACGAGCGCCAGCCCGGCCTGATAGCCGAGAAGGACCGGTTCGGAGAGGAAATCGGCGATGAGCCCCAGCCGCGCGACACCGGCGACCAGCAGGACGACGCCGACCAGCAGGGTCAGCCCGCCGGCGAGGGCGGCGTAGCGCAGCGGGTCGCCGCCGGCCAGCGGAGCGACCGCGGCGGCCAGCATCGCGGCCGTCGAGGCGTCGAGCGCCACCACCAGCTGCCGGGAAGAGCCGAAGAACGCATAGGCGACGAGCGGCAGGATGCAGCTGTAGAGGCCGGCCACCGGGGGCATGCCCGCGAGCTCCGCCATCCCCATGCTCAGAGGGATCGCGAGGGCGACGATCAGCACGCCCGCGGTGAGGTCGCGCGAGAGCCACGAGCGCTCGTAGCCCCGCAGCGAGGTGAGGATCGGCAGTCGGGCGAAACGGTGCATGGCCGCTACTCTAGCGAGTCGGCGAGCGCCGGCGAAGCCGGTAGTAGCCCGCGCGACCACGAGCGCTGCGGGGCCTGCCCTCGGCAGGAGCCGCCGGGCCGGCTTCCCTGCGCTAGGATGCCCCCGACCGCCGCCACCGGGAGAAAGGGACGGACCCCGTGACACCGATCGCGCGTATCCAGGCCGAGCACGGCATCGTCGGCCGCGAGCGCGAGCTCGCCCTCGCCCTGGCCGTGCTCTCCGCCGGCCGCCACCTGCTCCTCGAGGGCCCGGTCGGGGTGGGCAAGACCACCCTCGCCCTCGCGGTCTGCGCCCACC
>JAZBOM010000307.1:0-2034 GCA_036351205.1 Thermoleophilia bacterium
AGCGGCCGATCCGCGAGCCGCCACTCGGGCGCCTGCCGATCCGCGAGCCGCCACTCGGGCGCCTGCCAATCCGGGGGCCGCACCGGACGCGGCGCCCTGCTGCGCCCCCCGCCGCGCCCCCGCATCTAGGCCGAGCGACGCCGCGCCTCCGACCTCGCCTGACGGCGACAGCCTCGAGCGCCTGATCCTGGTCGCCAAAGCGCTGTCCGACCCCGCGCGCCTGCGCATGCTCGACCTGATGGTCCAGGGCCGACACTGCTGCGAACTCCCCGATCCGGCCACCCGGGGGGTGCCCGGCCCGACCGACCCCAGCGGCATCTGTGTCTGCGAGTTCCAGAGCGAGCTCGAGCTCGGTCAGTCCACGACCTCGTACCACCTGCGCGTGCTCCGTGAGGCGGGCCTCGTGCGTGAGGAGGCGCGCGGCAAGTGGACCTTCTACGAGCTGGACCGGGAGGAGGCGGCGGCGGCGCTCGAGCGGCTGCGCGACCGCCTGCGACTCTGAGGCGGCGGCGATGGGCTGGGCGCGGCCGTCGCGACGGCGAGTCCGGAGCGAGCGCCGCGACGTCGTCGCGCACTCGGCCAGAGCTCACCGGTAGCGCAACCTCCCGAGGCCTCGGTAGACCAGCTCGCGCGTGAGGTCGACGACCCCCGCCGCGGCCTCGCCGAGCGACGGCGTCGTCCGCAGGCCGGGGTAGCGGGGTACGGCCCGTCCTCCCAGCGCTCGCAGCCAGATCCGACCGCGGAACACGTGACGCTTGACCCGGTAGGCCTCGCTCTGCGAGGCGACCATGTCGTCGGGCGTCGCCTGCGTCAGCGTGAGCCACTCCGGCTCGAGTTCGCGGACCAGCCGTTCGCCGACCTCGGTACGGGCGATCAGGTCGCTCACCCCGTCGCTCCCGGTGAAGCGGTCGAGCCAGGCGTCGCCGACAGAGACGTCGGCGAGCTCCGCGAGCGCGTCCGGGCAGAGACGGCAGCGTGGCGGCGTACATGCCGCCACGTAGTGGTCGTAGTAGTCAGGGTACGGCACCTCGCGCACCGCGCCCGCGCTCGTCTCGAGGCGCAAGCCGCCCGGCCAGCCGGGACCGCGGTAGGCGACGCGCGCGAGGTCGGACGGCTCCACACCGGACCGCCGCGCGGCCAGCGCCGTCGCGCGCGGCTCCGCCGTCAGGCCGCAGAAGATCCCGAGAGTGAACACGACGCGCTCGCGCAGCCGGCGTGAGTGGCGCTGCGCGAGCCGCAGCGCGTGGAGGTGGCAGGGCAGGCCGACCAGCGCGTACCGCCCCGGCTCCTCCATCACCCGGCGCAGGAGGAGGTCGACGGCGGCCACGTTGTACTTCGAGCCCCGGCAGGCGGCGACCTCGTCGGCCGTGCGGGCGAGCACGGGCAGCGTGGCGAGAGCGTCGTCGGGGTCGCTCCCCACGAGCAGCACGCCGTCGACGACGCCGCGCTCGAGCGCGCCCTGCAGTAGTGCCGTCGCCACGCCGCCCGACGCCCCGGCGTGGCGGATGCCGGGGTCGGTCGCCCACCCGAACCACAGGCCGCGCCAAGGGCCGAGGAAGTCGCGAGCCGGAGTCGCGGCTTCGTCCCCGCGCCACCACGCCCCGGGCGAGAGGTCGATGCCCGGTCCGGGGCAGACCGTCAGACAGTGGCCGCAGTCGTTGCACGCCTCGGCGCGGACCACGACGCGGTAGCCGCGCTCCGCGTCCCAGGGCAGATCGATGCCGTCCCGCGGGCAGAGAGCGGCACAGGCCCCGCACTGCGTGCAAAGACCATCGTCGTGCACCTGCTGAACGCTCATCGTGCCGTCATCGTACTCCTCCGGCGACCCATGGCGGCAGACGCGTCTCGAGGACGTCGCGGCGACACCAGGACGACTCGCCGTGCCCCGACGCCGTGTTGCGGGTAGACCGTCGAAGTGACCGTCGATGGACTCACCCGCGCCCGCTTCGTCGCCCGCCTCGTACGGGCTCGCGCGCGCGGCCGCCCGCACACGCTGAACCACCTGGTCACGTCACGGTGCAACGGGCGCTGCCC
>JAZBOM010000308.1:0-2626 GCA_036351205.1 Thermoleophilia bacterium
CTGGTGCGGCGAGGGCGCGAGTGACGCGCCGTCGCCGCCGGGGCGCGGCTGAGTCCGTCGCGCCCCGTCTGTCGCTCCGCGGCCGGTGTGCCGTGGGGGCGACGATGCCAGGCGCACGAACGCCGGGAGGCCCGTGACCGCGTACGCCACGCTGAGCGTCGACGTCGAGAAGATCACCGCCAACGCGCGCGCGGTCGTCGCCATGCTCGGCGGCATCGAGGTCGTCGCGGTGACGAAGTGCACCTGCGGTGCGCCCGAGGTGGGGAGGGCCCTGCTGGAGGGCGGCGTCGTCGCGCTCGGCGAGTCGCGACACGAGAACGCCGAGCGCCTGCGCGCCGCCGGCATCGCGGCGCCGCTGTGGCTCCTGCGCGCCCCGGCGCCCGAGCGGGCGGCCGAGACCGTGCGCCTCTTCGACCTCTCGCTGGCCAGCGAGCTCGAGACCTGCGCGGCGCTCGACGCCGCGGCCGCCGCCCTCGGGCGGCGCCACCAGGTGCTCGTCATGGTCGACCTGGGCGACCTGCGCGAGGGCATCATGCCCGCCGACCTGCCGGCGTTCGTCGACGCCGTCGAGACGCTCGAGCACGTCGAGCTCGCCGGTGTCGGCGTCAACCTGACCTGCTACGGCGCGGTCATGCCCGACGAGCGCAACATGACCGAGCTCGTCGTGCTCGCCCGCACTGCCGAGCAGCGCGTCGGCCGCCGCCTCGTGGTCGGCGGCGGCAACTCGGGCTCGATAAGCATGATCGCCTCCGGCCGCATGCCGGCCGGCGTCACCGCGCTGCGCGTCGGCGAGACGATCCTGCACGGCGTCGACACGCTCACGCGCGAGCCCGTCGCCGGCCTGCACACCGACGTCTTCGAGGTCGGCGCGCCGGTCATCGAGTGCAAGGTCAAGCCCAGCCTGCCGCGCGGCGAGATCGCCCAGGACGCCTACGGCAACCGGCCGACCTTCGCGGACCGCGGCGAGCGGCGCCGCGCGATCCTCGCCCTCGGCCGTCAAGACGTGATGGCCGAGTGGATCACGCCGCTCGACCCCGGGGTCGAGATCCTCGGCGCCTCCAGCGACCACCTCATCGTCGACGTCGAGGCCATGCCCGTGCCGCCACGGCTCGGGCAGGCCCTCCGCTTCCGTCCCAACTACGCTGCCACCGTGCAGCTCTCGACATCACCGTACGTCCACAAGGTGTTCACTCCGCGGGCCTGACACTGGATCGTGGCGCGGAGGGACCTCTAACCACAGGAGTGAGCATGGCAGAGCGCAAGAGAGTCCTGATCATGGGGGCCGCGGGCCGCGACTTCCACAACTTCAACACCTACTTCCGCGACAACGAGGAGTACGAGGTCGTCGCCTTCACGGCGACGCAGATCCCGTACATCGAGGACCGCAAGTACCCGGCCGAGCTCGCCGGGTCGCTCTACCCCGACGGCATCCCGATCCGCGACGAGTCCGAGATGCCCGAGCTGGTCAAGAAGCACGCCGTCGAGCAGGTCGTCTTCGCCTACTCCGACGTGCCCTACGAGTACGTCATGCACCGCTCGGCGATCGTCAACGCGCTGGGCGCCGACTTCCGCCTGCTCGGCCCCGACCACGTGATGGTCAAGAGCACGAAGCCGGTCATCGCCGTCTGCGCGGTGCGCACCGGCGCCGGCAAGAGCCAGACCACGCGCAAGATCCAGACCATGCTGCGCGAGGCCGGCAAGAAGGTCGTCAGCATCCGTCACCCGATGCCCTACGGCGACCTCGTGAAGCAGCGCGTGCAGCGCTACGCCACGGTCGAGGACCTGGCCAAGCACGAGTGCACGATCGAGGAGATGGAGGAGTACGAGCCGCACGTCATGGCCGGCAACGTGATCTACGCCGGCGTCGACTACGAGGCCATCGTGCGCGAGGCCGAGCAGGAGGCCGACGTCATCCTCTGGGACGGCGGCAACAACGACTTCTCCTTCTACAAGGCCGACCTCTACATCACCGTCGCCGACCCGCACCGCCCCGGCGACGGGCTCGTCTACTACCCGGGCGAGGTCAACCTGCGCCTCGCCGACGTCGTCGTGCTCAACAAGGTCGACTCGGCCGACCGCGCCGGCATCGAGGCCGAGCTCGACGCGGTGCGCTCGGTCAACCCGACGGCGCGCGTCATCATGGGCGCCTCGCCGGTCACGGTCGACAAGCCCGAGCTCGTGCAGGGCAAGAAGGTGCTGGTGGTCGAGGACGGCCCGACGCTCACCCACGGCGAGATGAAGTACGGCGCCGGCACGGTGGCCGCGCGTCAGCTCGGCGCCGCCGAGTTCATCGACCCGCGGCCCTTCGCCACGGGCGAGATCAAGGCGACCTTCGACAAGTACCCGGACATCGGCGTGCTGCTGCCGGCGATGGGCTACTCCGACCAGCAGCTCAAGGACCTGGAGACGACGATCAACGCCTCCGGCGCCGAGCTCGTCGTCATCGGCACGCCCATGGACCTGCGCCGCATCATCGACATCAAGCTGCCCGCGGTGCAGGTCGGCTACGACCTGCAGGAGATCGGCCACCCGACGCTGGCCGAGATCCTCAGCGAGCGCGGCTTCATCTGAGCCGAGGCGCGACGATCTATCGGGAGACCGAAGGACATGTGCGGGCGGGCCGGGC